>JAAYFZ010000154.1 GCA_012727965.1 Clostridiaceae bacterium | reverse complement strand
AAATATTGCATAAGCACATATTGATCTCTGGCATATTCATTCTCTATCTTTTTCTCCGCATCACCATTATTGTCAGCAGCGGCTGTTACTTTATCATTTGTCATAAATATCAGCTCCTCACTTGTGCTAGCTATAGACATCCTTAATTATGACATATAGTACCCCTGGCATGTATATAATTATTTGCTGTTTTTTTATGATCAAATATGTTATATAATCGTCATTGGAGCATAATTTCCCTATCATGAGGAGGTAACTATGTATCATTTAAAAAACTGCAATGAAGACATCGTATCTGAGCTTACTGACAGGTACATGGCAGAAGTTGAAATGTGCCGCTGTGATAAGTGTCGTCTCGATGTTATCGCTTATGCGCTCAATCAACTTCCAGCTGCTTATGTTGTAACGCGAAAAGGCGAGCTTTTTGCTAGTATCGATGCTACTTTTCTCCAGAATCGAGCTGACGCCGTTTCAGCCGTAACAAAAGGCGTCAAATTGGTTTCACAGTCGCCCAAACACGACTAAAATACCAAGCTCTATTGCCTGATGCCGTGTTAAGCGCTACAATAAACATATGATTCAAACACATGTTTAAATCATATGTTTATGGTCTATCCTCTATGGGTGGACAGGAGGCGCAGACTTATGAGCACTGAACATGGCTCGAGGCTTAACTTAACAAAATTTCTGCCGGTTGAGGCTTTTCTCAAACATCGGCGTATAGTTCTGGCAGTCTTCATTGCTCTGGCATTAGTCAGTTTGCTGCTGATGCCTCTGGTAAAAATCAATTATGATATGCGGGAATATCTACCCGCTGACAGTCAAACCAAACAATCTCTTGATCTATTGGAGAAAACCTTCGGTATAGAGGGTTCAGCTTATGTAATGGTACCTGTTGACGATATGGCACAGGCGTTGATGTACAAAAAAATCATCAGCGGTGTTGATGGAGTCAGCCAGGTGCTTTTTTATGATGATCTGACTGACGCTGCTCAGCCGGCTTCCTGGTCTGATAACAGCCAGATGGATCTCTTCCTGAAGGATGGACAGGCTCTATACACTGTGACTTTTACCAATGATGACTACAGCACCGAAACCAGTCAGGCTCTCGATATGATCCGCTCAGATCTTGAAGCTGCATTGGCCAAGGCCCGTCCGGAACAGACCGCAAATGGCGAAGCAGGCATAGCACTGGCCGGTTCGGCTGTTCGAACTGCAAATATGAGCTCATCTGTCGGCGGCGAGATGTTCTGGATCATGGCTGTTGTCATACCGCTGTTTTTGATTATACTTCTTATTTTTACGCACTCCTTCGCTGAGGCGATAATGTTTCTGGTCGTTATCGGTATAGCTGTTGTTATAAACATCGGTACTAACATTATTTTCCGACATATCTCTTTTATGACACATTTAAGCGTAGCTGTTCTGCAGCTGGCTATTTCCATGGACTATTCCATCTTCCTGCTGCATCGTTTCGGTGAAGAGCGGCAGCAGGAACCAGATCTTAAGGTGGCTATGGTTCGCGCGGTAAGAGGAGCGTTCGCTCCAATTCTAGCCAGCGCTCTGACTACGATCGCTGGTTTCCTGGCATTGGTCGGTATGCGATATTCACTAGGCCGCGATATGGGGCTGGTACTGAGCAAGGGCATCCTGTTAAGCTTGATCAGCGTATTGCTGCTTCTGCCGGTCATGACGATAACCTTCATAAAAGCTATCGATAAAACAACGCATCGCAATCTGCTGCCATCTATGAAAGGGCTCGGTAAGGGCGCAGTTAAATTGCGCTTCCTGCTAATACCGATCTGGATATTTCTGGCAGTTTTCAGTTTCTGGGCACAGAGCAATAACAGCTTCATCTATGGCGAAGCTGCCATTATGGCCAGCGGCGGATCCCAGGTTGAGAAGGATCAGCAGTTGATTGATGAAACATTCGGCCGACAGAATCCGTTGTTGATCATTATGCCTCAGGGCAGTCAAGCCAAAGAGTATCAGCTGGCCGAAAAACTTAAGGAAATACCTGAGATAAATTCAATCCAGGCGCTGGCCTCACTTGCTGACCCGGCCCTGCCTAGACAGCTTCTCCCAGACGCAGCATTAAGCCAATTCGAAAAAAATGGTTATAGCCGCATGATCCTGTCACTTGACAGCGAAGAGGAGGGAGAGCAGCCTTTTGCCCTTGTGGACAAGATAAGGGTGCTCGCACAAACAACTATTCCTGAAGCGATCGTTTTCGGGCCTACAAGTAGTGTCGAGGACATAAAAGATGTCGTCGAGCATGATTACAGCCTGGTCAATCTGTTGTCGATTCTGGCAGTCGGTCTGATTCTTCTTATTACCTTCCGCTCGCTGTTGCTACCGGTCCTGCTGGTACTGGTCATCGAGTCAGCAATCTGGCTCAATATGTCAGTGCCTTATTTTACAGGCAAACCGCTGAGCTTCATAGGTTTCATGATAATAAGCGCGGTTCAGTTAGGCGCGACGATCGACTATGCGATCCTTCTGACTAGCCGATATATAGAGCGCAGACAATTCGAAGACAAGATCAAATCCGGTCGTCAAGCTATCGAGTTGGCTGGTGGCTCAGTCCTGATGTCGGCAGGAATACTGGCCGCCGCAGGTATATCCGTCTGGATAGTTTCAAGAATCGAGGGCATCAGAGAACTCGGTCTACTAATTGGCCGTGGAGCCATCTTGAGCGGAATCATGGTTCTGATCGTACTGCCGCAATTGCTGGTACTGCTTGATCGCGGTATCGCTGCGACCGATTTGGATAAACATATTATTCGCCGTATCAAACAAATGAGACGTCACAAATAGGAAAGAGTGACAGACTAGATATCGCATCAGCTGCAAATAATAAGAGCAGCCTTGAAGGGGGCATAAAAATGAAAAGATACATAAATTTCCTTAAACAGCGACCATCCTGGCAGAAGGCGAACAAGCCTAAGACTTATGGTCGCTCCTGGTTCAGAGCTGCTGCACTTATTCTGGCTGTCCTGCTTACAGCCAGCTTGAGCGGAGCTGCAGGACTGGCAGCTGCTTCAGCCGATACCGTGGCGCTGGAAGTCAGCGGCAGTAATGCGCTGGCATCTGTCTCTTCATCATCTGATCAGCCGATCGGGAAAAATGAAACGATCTACGGTATTTTGAAAAATGATGGCAGCGTTGACAGTGTCGAGGTTGTAAATCATGTATATCTGCGTACAGCAGCATCGGGTACTCTGGACTGGCAGGATTATGGCAGCTATACAGATCTGATCAACCTGCTTGATGACAGACAACCGAAGGAGGCACCTCTTACCGCAAGCGATATTAAAATCGCTGCAGCTACCAGCGGTTTAGAGCTATCCGATTATGACGATATGCGTAGTCTCAATTGGGAAGGACTAGACAGTTCAAACTGGCAAGATCTCTATTATCAAGGCAGCAGCAAACGGGCTCTTCCCTGGACCATAGAAATTAATTGGAAGCTAAACGATAAAGATATTGCTATCGAGTCTCTGGCCGGAGCCTCTGGCAAAATTGAACTAAACATTGATGTTGAACCAGCTGACAAAGCAGATGATGTCTATCTTGAGAGTTATATGCTGCAGGTATCGGTGCCGCTGGCACTTAACAAAACAAGAGATGTCGAGACGTCGCAAGCCAGCTCGATGATCGCAGGCAGAACCAGGACCCTGGCCTATACAGTACTCCCGGGCCAAAGCGGCAGCTTCAAAATCAGTTTCATGGCAGATGACTTCAGCATGGATCCGATCCAGATCACAGCTCTGCCTGCCAATATTGATCTTCAGGGCTTCGAGAGCCTAACTGATGGTGTCAGCGAGATCAGGCAAGGGCAGTCACAATTGGCTGATGGTACTGGTCAGCTGGGCAGTGGCATGAGTGAGCTGCTTGATGGACTTGAAGAACTTAGCTCAGGACTTGCTGCCTACAGTGCAGGAGGCAGCGAACTCCAGAATGCAATGACAGCTTATAGCAGCGGACTGACAGAACTAAAGGGCCAGATGGGAACATTGGCAGAGGGCGGAGCCGCCTTCGCCGGCGGACTTGAGCAATATGCCTCTTCAGGCCAGCCGATACTGCAGGGATATTCGCAGCTGACGCTGCAGCTAGCTCAGATGCGTTTACCGGCGGAAACACAGGCAGAGCTGGGCCAACTTCTGACAATGCCTGATCAGCTTCCTGACGGCACTGATTTGACAGCACAAAAATCAATGGCTCAATCGCTTCTTACACTTGATGGTGCTATCGGCAGCATCGAACAGGCATTGCAGCAGCTAAACGGTGGCCTCGGTGACTATATAGACGGAGCTGGTGCTATCAGTGATCAATTCGGTCAGATATATAGCGGTATGGCAGCACTGGAACCGGCGGCCGGCCAGCTTGCTGGTGGTTTCAGCCAGATCAGCGATGGTTTCCGCACAAGAGAACAGGGTCTGCCGATGATCGAGGAAGGTCTGACACAGATCAACACCGAAGGAAGACTTATTCCGGAGGCCGCGGACGAGCTAAGTGCTGGACAGCAAGAGCTTGCAGATGGGCTTGAAGAACTCGAACAAGCGGTGTCCGCTCTAATAGAATACAAAGAGCCGGAGCTTATGTCCTTTGCCGCTCCAGGTCTTGTTAAGCCTGACAGCGTTCAGTTTTTGCTTCGAACCCAGGGAATCAGCTAGAGAGTTAAGCTTTGTGGACAGCCTGTATTCAGATAGATATACTTGAGCTTGATATCAATTGAAGGGCGGCACTGAAGATGTATATTCAGGAAGAAAACAGCAGCAGAGCAGAAAAACAAGCAATCCTGCTTGAGGCAGCAACAGCTATCTATGCCAGACAGGGTGATGTGACGGCAAGAGAACTCGCCGCCGCTACCGGAATGAATTCAGCTGCTCTCAATTACTATTTCGGTTCAAAGGATGGCCTGATGATGCAGATCGAGCAGAAGCTGCTTGATGTTTTTATTGAGGAAATCAGACTGCATAGTGATAGCCGTCTCAAAACTGAAGATAAGCTCTATGATCTGCTGTTAGCAGTTAATAACAGACTGCGCGATAATCCGGGGCTGACCAGACATCTGGTTGAGATGATGATTGCAGGCAACAGCCGTGTATATCAACTGCTCGATCAAGCTGTCGGTTCAAATAGTCCCATATTCGCTATTTTTTCAAATGTTTTGAGCGAGGTCGGCATAACAGACGAAAATGAAATCTGGCATCGTATGATTATTGCTGTCAGCGCGCTTGCGCCTACAATGGTAATCGGCTTGGGCAATAACGCTTCGGCAGCAGAGTTCGAGTCACTGAGGCAAATAGAATTTAGTGAGCATCATATCCGCAGCCTTGCTCATATGCTGCTCGCAAACCAATAGATACAGCAATTCAACTCTATGTTTCATATCACAATTAGTAGACTCTTTTTTTCTGAATCATATAGCCTAAGCTGATTAGTAACAGTGCTATCGGGATTACCAGCCAAATCGGCGTGACCCTGGTTCCACTGAGTGTCGAAAGCGCCCAGCCATGGGGACTATACTGTCCATAATTGAGCAGCAGATTGCTCGACAGCTGGAAGAAACAACCGCCAATTGCCGCCAGGAACAGCATCAACATCAAGCTTAAATAGAGACGCAGACTCTCTTCGATCAGCGATAGCAGCTGACCTACACCTAACATCAAAAACAGGAAGACCGATAGAACAAACAAATCGCTTAAAACTACTGGCTGCTTCATCAGGCTCAACATACTCATTGTGTAGATTATGATCTGCAGTTCACCCAAAATAAGCAAACTTATAATGGTCGATATATAATCTTTTCTCAAGCCAGAAGCCGTCGAGAGCAGACGCTGATGCAATGCTGCTTTGCTCAGGAAGAGTGAGCCTAGAATCGCATAGATCGACAGGAAAAAGACCTCCATGGAATAATCGGAAACGACGAAGGTAAGTGTAGGCGCGATTACCAGCTTGCCGAAATACTCTATCTTAATTCTGGTTTGAGTATCGACTATCTCTTCTATCCGATTTCCAAGCCTCTCCGGCAGCTCGGGCGGCATGATCTCTCCTTGCAGCTCATAGAGCTCTGACAGTTGTTTTATCATCGATTCTCGGCTAAACATCGGCAGTACAGAAGCTACGATGACCTCACGAACCATTGTTGTGACCATTGATCCCTCAGCTTCTGAATAGAATAGATTTTGCTGATCGAAATCATCCAGCCCAGCTTCGAAACCTGCCTTGATCGTAAGAATACCGTCAACCTCACTGCGCAGCAGGTAGCGCTCAGCTTGTTCCTGATCAGCTTCATACACAGTCCAGCCTTTGCTCTCAAGATCAGAAGCTAAACGACTGCTAGCTGCTGACTGATCCTGATCAACGACTGCCAGATAGATATCCTTACCGGTATTACGAACATTTGCGACACCGGCAATCGAACCAAGTAATAGCGGCAATACCAGCAGCACAACCAGGATGACAGGCCGATTGAGCAGCTCTATTAGCTTAAGTTTTGTAAGTCTGGCCAAATCGATCATACGCTGCTCCTCCTCCATGACAACCAGCTAAGCACTGCTCCAACAGCACTTAATACTAGCGGCCACAAATATGCAGAAATTGGCACGACTCGTTCATAAAGCGCTTCATAAATAATGGTAAAAGACCAGTAGGCCGGTGATAAAGGCTGCAGTGTTATCATCCAGTCCGGCAACAGCTGGCGCGGGTAGATAGCACCGCCAAAAAGTAAGAATGCCAGCTGCAGCATCCAGGCAGTCAGCAGGATAGATTCTGTACGGCTGCTCCTATAAGCTAGTGTGATACACAAGAGTGAAGTGGTCAAATACAGTGGTATCAGAGAAGCCAAAACAAGCCACATGTTTAACTGAGGCATGAATTCCTGGCTGATGAATGCCATCGGTATAAGGCCAGTTATTAGCCAGATCAGTCCAATAATGATTTTTGCCAGATGTAATTTCCACCAGGCAACATTTGCCACCTGCAGCCTGGCATGTTGGCCGCTGCTAACCTCCTGCTGCACCAGCATTAGGACAAGAAGAGCGGGCAGCATGGAAAACAGGCTCAGCAGCGCAGCAGAAACAAACCACACCTGATGCATATGAGCTTCTTGCTCGATCACCAGCATGCTGCCGCGTTTAATCAGCTTGAAAGCCACATCGAGTGTTGCAGCCTCGCTATATTTCTGAAACTGCTGATCGTCATCGATAACCACTCTCAGCTCCTCTTGATATGCATGAAGAGTTGCCTGAATCGATGATATGCTATCCGCTGCATGATTGAGCATACGTGCCAGAAGGTTCGACTCTGCCGGCATCTGCTCGTTAAGCCATATCTTGATACTGTCGCGATGATCTTGTGAAACTGCCTGCTCATAGAAACCCTCCGGCAGCTCGATTACCATCAATACTTGATTAGCTGCCAAACGTTTCTGAGCCGTTTCCATGTCGTCAAGATAGACATTTTCGATCATTTCCAGTTCGCTCATCTGCGTTCTGATTACATATGAAATTATGCTCTCATCAAGATCAACTATCGAAATAGCCAAAGGCTGGAATAATTTGGCCTCACCATCATCGTTATACCAAATCAGGCTTCTGCCAAAAAAGGTCAGCAAAATAACGACCAGCAAAAAAACCGCGGTCTTGATATTGCAGCTCTCACGCCAGTAGTAAACAAGAAGTCTACGGAGCATAAGCGACCCTGCCAGAATTAAGCATGATCATACGATCACAAATACTGGCCATCTCATTTGCATAATGATTAACCATAAGAATGATCCTGCCTTGATCACGAAGTTCACTGATAGTTTTTAGAATAAGATCTCTGTTTTCTTCATCGATGCCCGCTGTCGGTTCATCTAGAAGGATCAGATAAGGATCTCCTATGATACCGGCAGCCAGATTTGCTCTTCTGGCCATACCGCCAGAGCATTGACCAACTGGCTTTTTGAGGAAGTCACTAACATTGCTACGCCAGGCTGCCTCCTCGATTGCTGCTTTGAGCTTCGCTCCTCGAAGACCGCGCACAGCGCCCCAGAACTCCAGATTGCGATACACACTAAGCCGTTCTGATAGCGCGATAGCCTGAGGTACATAGCCAATCAGACTTCGATATTCTGCACGTCGCTCTATACCGATACCTTGAATGCTGATCTGACCGCTGTCTGGCTCAAGTACAGAAGCTATGATATTTATAAGTGTCGTTTTCCCAGCACCATTGGCACCGCTAATCCCCAAAATAGTGGAGGGGTCAGCCTCGAAGCTGACCCCTGATAAAACTGTTTCCTGTTTATAAGCCTTATGGATATCATTTACGATAAGCATCTGGTTTACCATTCCAAATCTTCCAAGTCTTCCCAATCGCCATTATCCTCAAAATCTTCCCAGTCTTCCCAGTCTTCCCAGTCTTCCCAGTCTTCCCAGTCTTCCCAATCACCGTTATCTTCGTATTCTTCCCAGTCGCCAGTATCTTCATAGTCTTCATACTCGCCTGTATCTTCCCAGTCCTCATATTCATCGTCGTAGCCACCGTAGAAGAGTCCGGACAGCATATCCTCAGACAAGCCCATCGATGTCATAACACCCTCAAGGTTAGCCATAACATCTTCAGTCATTAAGCCTTGCAGTGCTTCTTCGTCGGACATTCTGATCTGGGGCACATCAGATAAGGTTGGGATCGAGACTTTTTTGGCATCGATGATCTGATAGCCGAGTGTAATGTTACCTAATTCCGCGGCACCAAGATTGATTTCATAACGGTCATCCTCATAGCTGCCGGTCCACTCTATCTTTGACATAGCTGATCCCACTGCCTGATTCGAGACCATGATCGAGGCACTGCCGATATACCACGTTTCATCTGCCATATCGAAACTCTCAAAATCACTGAAACTAGCTGTCATCATTTCCATGCCATCAGTATTCATGGCCATAATGCCGGTTTTCTTCTCACCGTCTTTTTCATACTCGGCAATCACCGAGGTTTCTGAGCCAGTGTCTTCCTTAATAATGAAGCCAGAAGCATAGAAGCCGTCATTTTCGATTTCATCGAAAAACTGCAGATCAAGCACATCCTCTTCATACTCATCGGTCATGATGATATGACGAGCTTTGATATTGTCCTTCTTATCCACATATACAACTTGTGTTATGCCGACATTTTCCAGATCCTCATCTGTATCAGCAATCTCCTCGATCATTGAATCCAGCTCATCCTGCCATTCTTCCTCTGTGGGGAAAGAATCAAGATCTTCTGCTGTCTGATAGATTTCTGAGAACTGATAGAAGAGATCATAGAAGTTAGGATCATCACGCAGCTGTTCTAATATCTCGGTCATCATCTTCTGGAGATTTTCACCAGTCGTCTTCATAGTGTAGGTGTCATAAATAGCATCGACAGAACCAACAGTCAGCTCGACCTTTTTCTCAAACTCAACTTCATCAATATACTTAAGTGTAATATCGACTAGATTATTCAGGGATTTTTCAAGATCCTTTTTACTCATATCGATGCCAAGTGAGGCAAGCTGACCAACAGTTGTCAAAGCATCCATATCGATTTCATTGTCTGGCCCCATGACTTCTTCGAGTTCCTGCTCATTTGCAACAAGGTAAGAGCTCAGAATTTGAGGCAGGCCAAGCACCATTTGATCATCGTCCTTGAGAGCTTCGACTGTGAGTACAGTTTCCTGACCAACAAGAAAATCAAGTTTGTTATACATCTTATCTGTAGATGAACTGTCATACATGTAAGTAGTTTGCAATTTGATATTTTCCAAGGCGGTTTCCAAAGTCGGATCCAGACCCAGGACAGAACCATTTATATCGAAATCAAGATCGACAATGCGGCCGCCTGATGTCTGGCTGGCACTGTCTTTTACCACTTTTTCAACCAAATCAGCTGTGTACTGCTGCATCTGTTTGGTTTCTACTCCGACATAAGACTTCTTGGGACCAAGAATCATGCGTTTGATATCTCTGCCGGCAAAAATCCAGGCAACCGCACCAACCGCAAGAACCAGTACGAGAATAATGATTGCAACAAGCAGACCCTTTTTACCTTTTTTCTTAGGTGCAGCAGGTACATTGCCGGGGGCGCCATAATATGGCTGACCCGGCTGACCATAACCGGGCTGACCATACGCAGGCTGTCCGTATTGAGGCTGGCCTGGTTGTGCATAGCCTTGTTGTCCATATGGTTGCTGTCCAGGCTGTACATATCCTTGTGCACGAGGTGCAGCTGCAGCCTGACCTGCGCCATAAACTGCGGCGGCTCCGACGCCTCCGACCCCAGCTGCCGTAGCTGCTGAGCGCTGTTTAAGATTTTTACCGCAGCCTGTGCAGAAGACAGTATCAGCATTAGCTTTCTTGCCGCATTGCGGACAGAAAATTGCTTGCGGGGCTGTGGGTTCGGCAGCTGCCGGGGCATATACGGGCGCTTCTGCCGGTTCAGGTATCTCAACCGGCACTTCAGGCACCTTAGGAAGTTCGGGTGATATTTCACCTTCTGCTGATTCAATAGTGTTATTTTCCGGAGCTGACCCATCAAAATTTGAGAGGATTGGCTCTTCAATAGAAGAAGTAGAACTGCCAGCAGCGGATGGTGATAAATCTGGCTTATCACTAAGCGCAGGCGCTTCCGGCATATCCGGAGTCGCCTCTGGAACAGATGGGACCTCAGGGCTCTCAGGAATATCAGGAGCCCCAGGTAGCTCCGGTGATATTTCGCCTTCTGCTGATTCAATAGTATTGTTTTCCGGAGCGGACTCATCAAAATTTGAAATTATCGGCTCGGGCGGTGTTTGCATCCTATTACCACAGTTAGCACAGAATACTGAATGTTCCGGCATATCGCTGCCGCATTTATCGCACCTCATGTTGTTGCCTCCTTATGATGCTGGCCCTGCCAATGGCCCGGACCTCTTAAATCCTTCTTCTCAGGTGTATGATCATTATACAAGCTGAAATCTACCTTATCAATTCGAATATGACAAACATTGACTAATCGGCTCTGTTTCTGGCAATATTCTTGTATAAAAGTACTCTTAATGAGGAGAATAGAATGATTCGGGCATTAAATGAAGATTTGGGAACTAAGCTTGGCATACTGCTGTTCTGGATCGTCACGCTCTCTACAGCAGTCGGCGCCTGTGTTCTGTTTTTTAGTGGACAACGCTTCGAAGGCTGGGTCGGTATTGCCAGTCTATTTGTTTTTATTATCGTTCAAGTCATCCTGCCAAGGGCGGCCGGCATGTCAAATCCCACAAGTATGCGTATTATGATTTCTCTGCTGATGCTTATCAGTCTGACTATTGGAAGATACTTCTCACTTTACAAACGCATAGTACATTTCGACAAACTGCAACATTTCCTCTATGGCATCATGATCAGCCTCATTGCAGTCGTCATCCTCTATCGTTTGATTCCCATCCATTCACGCAGGCAGTCTGAATTTCACCCCGCCGCAATTGGTATTTTTACAACTGGCACTACAATGATAATCCTGTTTATATGGGAGCTATTCGAATATACCTGTGATCGCTTATTCAATAGCGATATGCAAGACTGGAAAGCAGGAGGAATCAGCGGCCTTACTGACACGATGCTTGACCTGGCCGTCGGTTTTTTGGGCGCTCTTCTAGCATCTGCAATCATAATGATAGTGTATAGCCGCAACAGAGAGATTTTCTATAATCGCTTCCTGGCAGGTTTTTTCCCACTGGATTCAAAAAAAGATTGCATAATCAGAGATAACAGAGAAGAGGCGATTTAGGCGTGAACACCAAAACATCTCATACAGACAATA
Organism: Clostridiaceae bacterium; assembly: GCA_012727965.1. GTDB lineage: Bacteria > Bacillota > Clostridia > Saccharofermentanales > UBA5734 > JAAYFZ01. The sequence goes on along the minus strand of JAAYFZ010000154.1, from coordinate 3,330 downwards.
TACTGGCAAAAGAAGAGAGTTCAGTCACATTAGCAAAAAGCTTCGATCTAATAGATCTGTTAGTAGTCATAGTAGGCGTATCACTATATATTTATGTCGCCAGAATCTGGCAGCCGACTTATATGGTGAAATCTGCTACAAAAGCCCTGGCTTTTGTAGTTTTGCCCTTGGTTTCATCCTATCTGCTTCGTCAGGACATCTCCTGGCTGAGACTGCGTATGGACCGGACTGAAGTGAAGAAGTATCTAATCAGAGTTTTACTGATCGCTGCAGCCGTGATTTCGTTTTTACTTCTGATATCTGAAACACTAAATGAATTTTTCCGCGTAGCTAAAATCATTGATGAAGTTAAGAACAGAACAAATGCCTCCAGACAACTCGTGCTTGCGTCACTGGTTTACATTTCAGTCGTCAACTCGTTTATGGAAGAGGTTTATTTCCGTGGCTTCTTGCTTGTAAGGCTTGAGGGAAGGTACGGCTATCGGCCTGCATCCTGGATTTCGGCTCTGTTATTCGCTGCTTATCATCTGATAACCTTCCGCAGCTGGTTCAGCCCGCCTCTATTATTGCTTGTTCTATCCGCGTTGACTTTTGCCGGTCTTGTATTGAATCACATCACAATTCGATATAGAAGTTTGCTGCCGGTCTGGTTTATTCATGCACTGATGAATTTCACGATTTTCACGGTAATATTGCCGTACATCTAAAAATAAGCAGTTTATTCTATATTTTGAGCCCATTAAGACGAATAATATGCAGTTTTCATATCCTAATTATGCAAAAACACTCGTACTGCACTGCTTTACTATGGTAAAATAGCGGGGATCGTTTTTTCATTTTAGGAGGGCTCAAGTATGACACAACAACAGATCTGGATACTGATCGCCATGCTGGCTTATCTGGTAGTGGTTATCGCAATCGGCTTGCTCTATTCCCGGAGAAATAAAAAATCTGAGGATTTCTTCCTGGGCGGACGCAGCCTCGGCCCGTGGGTTACAGCGATGAGCGCTGAAGCCTCAGATATGAGCAGCTGGCTGCTGATGGGACTTCCCGGACTTGCCTATATCTCCGGTATGGGCGAAGCAGCCTGGACCGCGATCGGTCTGGCGATTGGTACATATCTCAACTGGAGAATCGTATCCAGGAGACTACGCCGCTATAGTCAGATAGCTGATAATTCCTTCACACTGCCGGACTTCTTCAGCAATAGATTCCATGACAAAAAACGCATATTAATGATTATATCCGCTGTTTTCATTCTTATCTTCTTCACAGTTTATACAGCATCCGGCTTCGTCGCCGCAGGCAAGCTGTTTGAGAGTATTTTCGGCTTCGATTATGTTGTAATGATGATCGTAAGCGCAGCCGTCATAGTAATATACACTACTCTTGGCGGCTTCCTGGCTGAGAGCACAACTGATTTCATCCAGGGGATTTTGATGTCGATCTCCCTGGTAGTTATCCTGGTCGCTGGTACTATCTATGCCGGCGGGCTTGACGCGGTTATTGATAACGCACGCACCATGCCTGGCTTCCTGGATCTCTTCGGTGTTCATAACGCCGAAACCGGCCTGAGAGTTGCCTATGGACCACTTCAAGTCGTATCCGCGCTTGCGTGGGGTCTTGGTTATTTCGGCATGCCACATGTTCTTCTTCGTTTCATGGCCATCAAGGATGCCAGCATGCTTAAAAAATCAAGAATCATCGCTGTTGTCTGGGTTGTTATCTCCCTGGCCGCAGCTGTTCTGATCGGAATAGTCGGCGCTGCCGTTTTCCCGGGCGCACTAACCGGAGCTGACAGCGAGCGCGTATTCATACTTATGAGCGAGAAGCTGCTGACACCTATTCTCGCCGGCGTTATTCTCTCAGGTATCCTGGCAGCAACTATGAGTACTTCTGACTCCCAGCTGCTGATGACATCATCCTCTATTTCTCAAAATCTGTTCAAAGGCATACTCAAGAAGAACGCTAGTGAGAAGCAGGTTATCTGGGTATCCCGAATGGTTATAGTCGCGGTCGCGATTGCCGCTGCGTTGATGGCGGTTAATCCCTCAGGCACCATCTTCAAAATCGTATCTCACGCCTGGGCGGGCTTCGGCGCGACCTTCGGACCGCTGATGCTGTTGGCGCTTTTCTGGAAACGCACAACCTTCAAGGGCGCACTAGCTGGTATGCTGAGTGGTGGTATTTCAGCGCTGGTATGGCCTGAGCTCCTATATCCGCTGGGCGGAGTATTCGCTGTATATGAGCTGCTGCCGGCATTTATCATCTCATTCATTCTAATCGTTGTTGTCAGCCTACTAGACAAACAGCCATCCGCTGAGATCGAGGCAGAATTCGAGCAAGCCAAGGCAAACGCTGATATCATCTAAGATTTGATCACGCAGCCCTGATTGCACATTTGACTGATTCGTTATATCTTAATATGTAACATAACCGTATGGGTCTGAATTTATTCAGGCCCATATTTTTGGGGGATATACAAATGGAATTTTTCACTGAATCTAAGGCAATTTCCGATTATCTGATCAATACTGAAGCTATCGATCATGAGAATCCCAAAATCAGATTTGTGGCTAAATGGCTACTGGACAATATGATGTTAAAAGCCAACGACAGACCGGAGGAGTTACGTTGGCCCGATCCGGAAATCGAACTGGCGTCTATGACATATGAGTTTGTACGCGACCGCATCAGTCACTCGGCTGATATCAACAGCGGTAATATCTACTGGCGGGCTTCAGACGTTCTCGATAAGCGTGAGGGATTATGCTATGGCAAATCACATTTGCTGGCTGCCCTGCTGCGCGCCAATGGCATACCGACAGCTCTTTGCTATCAGTATCTGCGCCTCGACGATAATGATGAGTCAATGGAATCACCTCTAATTATTCACGGCCTCAACGCGGTCTATTTTCAATCACTTGGCAGCTGGGTCAGGCTTGACGCTCGTGGCAACAAGGAAGGTGTAAAGGCTGAATTCTCAATTGATGAGGAGAAACTGGCATTTCCCGTTAAGCCAGGACTTGGTGAAACCGATCTGCCGTTGCTGATGGTATCAACCGATCGTGCTGTAATGCTGAAGCTGAAGAAGTACGAGCATCTGCCTGAGCTGATGCAGGACCTGCCAACCAGAATCGCGGGTGCAAGTGCTATCTAATTGCTAGGACTTGCCATCACCTCAGAATTGTATTCAAGTCAACTCATGTATTATCAATCGATATGCTTGAGTTGATTTTTTATTGTCTCGAGAAGCTCGATATCCGCCGGAAGCCAAACAACTTCATTCAATTCAGTAGTTTTAAACCATCTCGCTGACTCTGCCTCTTT
>JAAYFZ010000153.1 GCA_012727965.1 Clostridiaceae bacterium | reverse complement strand
GTGCCATATCTTCTGTATATGGCAGAAGCTGGCCGGTTATTGACAGTTCGATCTTCCGGGAAGAGCTCATTATAATGACGGAGAACCGCCTGCCGCCACTGCCTGGTCAAACGATGTGCGAAATCATGCCGGACCGCATTATAAAGCAGCGAAGACGATGAACTAAACCGTCTGCAGAACGAGCGCAAACAGGTCATAGCAGTCTGAACCGCCAGCCTGGCTCCATGCTCACTAAGATCATAGCGCTCATCGCCGTGGCCATCGGCCGCGACAAGAATCGTCACCTGGCCCTGCGGCAGATGCCCGCGCCAGACAGCAGCCGCATCCTGACAGGGACTGCCATCACGAATATGCGATGAGCCACGCCTTACTGTAAACCATGTGTAGGCCGGCATCGGCTTGTTTTCAGCTGATTTAGAAGACTTCGTTGGCATCTTCTATCTGTATACTCTCCGGCGCGCTTGCCAGGATAACATTGCGCGCGCCCTCTCCATCATCTTCCTCTTCGTCCGCATTGTAAAAAGTCTTGGACTGAGAGGAGCTGACAGAGGCTGTAACACTTGCCCACTTAATATATTCGACCAGCTTGCCTGGTGTATCTGCCTTAAGCACACCGACCTCAGGATGATTGGTGAAACGCAGCAGCGCCTGCTCGTCATACTCGCTGCCATCGCCGATCGCGATGACCAGACGTACGGCCTTCTTGCCCCAGGGAGCGCTATCCAGCCTTCTGATCGCCTGTTCATAGGCCTCCTCGGACTCAGTACAATAACCATCAGACAATAAAACACAAACCGGAGGGAAACCTCGTCTGTTCATTTTTTCTATATTTAGTTCCTGCAGCAGCAGCTCTACCGCCGAAGCAGTAGCCGTATAGCCCTCAGCCTTCAGCTCTGGCCAGACGAAATCCTCAAGCTTCACAGCATCAGGACCTACATGCCACTCGGCATCGGTGGAAAAAGCTATCGCTCTCATCATCACCTGAACCTCGGGATGAGCCTCAAGCGCCCGCGTAATCTCTGGAACAGCCTCCCTGATCGCCTGATTAAGCGTCGCGATCTTCTTGCCGCGCATAGAGCCAGAGCAGTCAACCAGCCAGAAAAACTGCAAAGGTCTTCTGGTTATCTCACCTTCCAGCTTAGGGCCGTCGTTTAATAATTCTTCAGACATATGCTACCTCCCGGATCATTTCAGACAGGCTGACCTAATCAGCCACTCTCTATATATTATCGTCTTAACAAGGCATAAACTTAAAAAATATCATCTTTTTCGCCCGTAACCTAATGGTCGAAAATCAATATCAGTTATTATATCACTTAACAGAAACATATTTAATCGCTACAATAGTTATAAACAGTCAAATAGATTCATACTATCTACTCCGTACAATTATAAACCGGCAGAAGTAACCGACAGCGATATAGCAGGAGGCTTGTATGTCAAACAGCAGCAATCAAGATAATAACAGCGTCCAGATGCCTTCAAAAATAGAGCAGACACTGGATCTGAGGAAATTTGTCGCACCCGAGATCATTGTCGGCAGAGATGCCAGGCTGCTGTTATGCCGCTATTTGCAGCATTTTACTGCCAGGAGACCCATGATCGTCACCGACGGACATCTGCTCGACCTGCCCTGGTTTCAGGAAATACTTGAACAGATCAGCAGCTGTACCGAGGATCATTTTATTTTCAGCGATATCTCACCCAATCCGCGCGACTATGAAACAATGCTCGGAGCAGACCTCTTCATAGCTCAGAAATGTGATGTCATCATCGCCATCGGCGGCGGCAGCCCTATGGACTGTGCAAAAGGCATCGGCATTGTAGCTTCAAATGGCGGAAATATTCTCGATTACGAGGGTGTCGATCAGATCAAGCTGCCCGGTCCGCCTCTTATCTGTATTCCCTCTACCGCCGGCACTTCTGCCGATGTCTCGCAATTCGCTATCATTTGCGATACGCTTTCACAGGTCAAAAAGGCGATCATCAGCAAGAAGGTAGTACCCGATCTGGCTCTGATCGATCCGGTACCGCTGATGACTATGGATATGTATCTGACCGCCTGCACCGGTATGGACGCTCTGACACACGCGATCGAGGCCTATGTCTCAAACGCGCAGTCGGCGCTTACTGATGTCCATGCGCTCGAGGCCATCAAGCTGGTAAGCGAGAATCTGCTCGACGCCGTCAAGCCGGAGCGCACACTGGATACCATGTTCAATATGCTCCAGGCCTCGCTTCAGGCCGGACTGGCCTTCTCAAACGCCAGCCTCGGAGCCGTTCACGCCCTAGCTCACAGCCTCGGCGGGCTGCTCGATCTGCCGCATGGCCAGTGCAACAGCATACTCCTCGAGCATGTGATCGCTCTGAACTACGAAACAGCTCCGGCCCGTTACAATAGGATAGCTGAAGCACTCGGAGCCAGCCCCGACCGTGATAGTCTGCTCGAACGCATAAGAGAGCTGCGTGGCCGCGCCGGCATTAAACCTTATATCGAAATCGACGATATATCAGATAAGCTGATGGACCAGCTTACCGTAAACGCTGTTTCAGATCCCTGCATTGTGACAAATCCCAGGCAGCTCAGCATACAGGAGGTGAAAGAAATCTATGGACGGATCTTCACCACACAGAAATCATAAAAATAAAAACCAGACAAGCACTCAAACACTCGCAAATAATTCAATGCCGACGCGCGAGGCCATAATCGGTCTCGGCGAGGATTCTATTCGCAAGAACTATTACCCTGAGCTGCAGGATAAGCTCCTCGATCTTGAGCGCATCAACGCCCGCAATCGCGCGCTAATTACGACCATCCCGGATATCCTGCTCGTCAGCGATCTCGAAGGCCACATATCCCCTCTCTCGATGCCTGGCAGCGGCGGCAATCCTCTCGTCATGGCCATCATGCGCAACACTGAGCTCCTGGC
>JAAYFZ010000152.1 GCA_012727965.1 Clostridiaceae bacterium | reverse complement strand
TTTAAAACAAATACCGTAATGAGAAAGATCGGATTCAAATTTGACAGACCCTTGGATTTAACATTAATGATATTGGATCTTCAGAGCGATTCCTGACGGGGACCAGACTCTGAAAAATCAGTTTGAAGATATCTCGATATAAATCGAACTAGACAAAATAATAATTTTGTCTAGTTGGAGAGAGGTAAAAATAAAATCAGGCTCTAATTTAGTTAAAACCTGATTTATTAGGCTTCTGGAACGATTCAGGAGCTTATTGTAGATCAATCCTGAATAATCTCATCATCTATTGATTCTGTAGTAATATCTGTGTTAATGACAAATTCTGATTCAGTGGTTTGTTCTGTAGTTGTTTCAACTGTGTATCTGGCTTTTGTTAAATCGTCAACACTTTCTATACCAAGAATTTTCTTAAGCTCTGACAAATCTTTGAACGGATTATAAATCGTAAATAATAAAATGATTATCAGCACAGCAATAAACACAAATAAAAATTTTCGCAGATATCGCTGCTGACGCTCTGCAGATCGCTTACGATTGATCTTAGCCACAGTTGTATATCCCTTAAGCCTGTAAACTCTCTCACGACCAGTTCGACGCAGCTTAAGTGATGATTTATGTTTTTGTCCTTTATAAATATTACTAAGCTTGTTTGGCAGCTCAGATAGAAATTTACCGGTACCAGCTGCGGCACTGGCTGCTATTTGTTTGGTTTTATCAGCTGCTGCTGCCAATTGCTTCTTGAACGGAGCGTTGTTTTCGGGATCCTTGATCATAAAAATCCTTTCGCTGAGAAATATCTATCGGAATTATAGCCTATTTTCGGGATAAATTCATCAAAATCATGACTGATATCATAATAAAACGCTAATCCGAACAAAAGTTTGACAACTTAGAGGCCATTTGCTATGATTAATCCAGTAATATTTTCCTCTTCAGATTTAAATGATAATATGGGGGATCAAAAATGTCTACCTATCATTTCACTAGAGCAAATGTTGATGAAACAGTTGATAAAGTATATAGATATATAGTTGAATATATCTCTGATAACGGCTTCCCGCCAGCTATCAGAGATATTTGTGCAGGTGTAGGTATCAAATCAACATCTACGATACATAGCCATCTCAAACGTCTGCAACAGTCTGGACGCATTGAATACTCTTCGGGCAAGAGACGTGCGATTACGATTCCGGAAACTGAACAAGCCAGACCGAGGCAAATGCCTCTTATTGGTCAAGTCACTGCAGGAATTCCCATATTAGCGCATGAGAATGTTGAGAGAACATTGCCCTTCCCGGCAGATTATTTTTCTGATAGTGACGAAGTTTTTGCCTTGAGAGTCATCGGTGACAGTATGATAGAGGCAGCTATCCTTGATGGTGATATCGTTATAGTCAGACGTCAGAATACAGCCAACAATGGTGATATCATAGTAGCTTTGGTTGAAGATGAAGCTACTGTAAAAACACTTGTTAACAGAGATGGCAAAATATTTCTGATGCCACGTAATCCAGCTTATAGCCCGATTCCCTTTGACCGGGCAGAATGTCAAATTCTAGGAAAAGTCTGCGGAATATTCCGTGTATCCATGTAAATTGCCAGCTGAAGCTTCGCTAATATCAGTTTCTCTGGCATTATGATCACAAAATATATGTCTTACAGCAGATAAAGGATTTACAGCTACGGCAGCACTCTTGTAGACAAGATGCTGCCTGTTGTTTTCTTCTAGAATGATGGCATGACTATCGAAACCGATAATTCTGCCTGCCTGGACTGCATTATCAAGAGTATGAATCTCAACCATAATTTGTTCGCGTCTGCAGTAATTAAGAAAAACATCCTGCAGCCTGATTTCACGATTTCCTCTGCCTAAGCTGTTATTTGATTTGTACATAGAAATGACCTCCGTTTAAAATATGATAGAGCCATCATATTATGAGAGGTCTGGCAAAAGAATAGTAAATACTGGAAGTTTCCTGAATTTTAGAGATTAAGTGCAAGATCTGCCAAAATCAGTTTTAAGGCAGAGTCTTGATCAGCGGTTTCAAGCCACTTAAGCTGTGGCATTTTCCTAAACCAGGTCAGCTGCCGTTTTGCATAACGTCTTGTTGCCTGCTGGATCTCAGAAGTAGCTTCATCAAGACTATTATCACCATTCAGATAGGCAATAATCTGTCGATAGCCGATTGCCTGCATTGAAGTACTCGTTGTTGGGATACCGGATTCTATTACTTGTTTTGTTTCTTCGATCCATCCTTGCTTAAGCATGGATGAAGTTCTCATATTTATTCGTTCATATAGAAGTTCACGATCAGGTGACAGACAGTAAGCCTTAAATTTGAAATCAGGGCCTTTTTGTCTTGATTCCCGATTTATTTCTGTTGGTGTTTTGCCTGTCGATACAATAATTTCATGGGCTCTGATGATACGTTTGCGATCTGATATGCTTAGTCTTGCTGCAGTCTCTGGGTCTTGGGTCTGTAGTTCCATTAGCATAGATGCCAGACCTTCTTCATCAGCTCTTTTACTAAGCTTATCACGCAGGTTAAGATCGACAGGTGTTTCAACGAATTCGATACCATCGATCAGAGCACTTAAATACTGGCCTGTCCCACCGCAGACGATCGCAATTTTATTTCTTGCCTGTATATCTCTGATGACAGCTGTAGCCTCTCTTTTGTACTGAGCTACGCTGTAATATTCATGAGGTTCACAGATGTCGATCATGTGATGTCTGATGCCCGAACTATCTGCAGCGGTAATTTTAGCAGTTCCTATATCTAGTTTTCTGTAAATCTGCATAGAATCAGCTGACACTATTTCAGCACCTTCAGGTAATATGTTCATATTATGCAAATATATTGCCAGACTAACTGCCAGTGATGACTTACCACTAGCCGTTGGGCCGCAGATAACAATAACAGTATCCTTATTTAATGTCTGTTCCAGTTTGTTTTCTATCATCTATTTAACAACCTTTTTGCTTTTATACGATTCGTTTGAATTTTTTCTCCAGCTCATAACGACTCATTCTGACTATGATCGGTCGTCCATGAGGACAATGATATGGGTTTTCCAATTGTTGCAGGTCTGCAAACAACCTGTTCATTTCACTTTCGTGAAGCAGATCATGCGCTTTGACAGCAGCTTGCAGGCTATGTTTTTATATATCTGATTAATTGCCTCTGGCCCCTTAATTCCTTTATCCATATATGAATCAATTAGTACGCGGAAGGCAGCACCAGCCTTAATCAGATCGCCTGTTAGTGCAGGTACTGTTCGCAGCAACAGTGTATCAGTACCAAAATCATCAAATTCAAATCCAAGCTCTGTAAGCTCGTCTTTTGCCGCCATGATCTCTTGTTTTTCAGACCTGCTTACCTGAACTGTTTCCGGTACAAGCAGCGGCTGTCTGCTGTTTTCCTGTGTACGGCTGGCGTTGCGATTGACCAGACGTTCATAAATTATCCGCTCATGAGCAGCATGTTGATCTACCAGGAAGAGTTCATTATTACATTCTAGAATAAGATAAGTCTGAAATGCCTGGCCTATGATTCTGGCATCCATAAGGCTATTAATTTTATCATTCAGACCTGCTGCAGGCAGTTCTCTGTCTTGTTCAGAAACTGCAGCGCTTATACCTTGATCCTCTGTAGCCTCATCTTGAAATTTCAGTGTTTCACTTCTTGACGGGTTCGAATGTTCTGATACATATTCAGCTGAAGACGAAGGTGGCTCAATGATTTCACCAGTCATAGGATCAGCTTCCAATTGGACGGGCAAGGCTTTTCCCAGTTCTAACTGAATAGGTAGAGGGTGGCTGCCTTTTTGATCCGTTGAGGTTTGAGTTGGTTTATTAGAATTGGTAGATATTGTTGGATCATTGTCATTGCCAGACATAGGCAGCGCATCGTCTGCTTGATCGGGGGCTATTCCGCTATGGTTAATCAGAGCTTGTTTGATTCCATGGTATATGCAATGGAAAACCTTGCGTTCATCCCAGAATCTAACTTCCATTTTCTGTGGGTGAACATTGACATCTACCAGAGGTACAGGCAGTTGAATATTTAGCACAAGAGCCGGATAGCGACTCTTCATAAACCAGGTATGGCAGGCTTCATCTATTGCTGCTGTGATCATTCTCGACTGGATCAAGCGGCCATTTACGAAAATATTCTGGCGGTTTCGATTATGTCGTGATATTTGCGGTGAGGTCACAAAACCAGTCACTTGAACCGGACTCTCACTAAAATCCACAGGCAGACAAGCTGTGGCGGTCTCTTTGCCATAGACCGAAAAAATACTGCTCATCAGATCGTTATTCCCAGGCGTATGAAGAATCTCCTGCTCCTGATTAAATAATCTGAAGGATATGTCAGGTCTGGCCAGAGCCATTCGCTCGATCAAATCAGTCACATAAGAAGCTTCTGTCTGATCACGCTTGAGAAATTTGTAACGTGCCGGTGTATTGAAAAACAGATTTTCTATCAGTATCGATGTTCCAGTGGCGCAGCCGCTGACAGTTTCATGTACGATCTCACCGGCTTCCAGTTTTATTTCGAGACCCTCTTCACTACCTGGCTGTTTTGTTGTCAGAGTTACCTGAGAAACAGCGGCGATGCTCGCGAGAGCCTCACCTCGAAAGCCCATGGTCCTTAGTTCCTGCAAATCGTCGATCTTGAGCATTTTGCTGGTAGCATGTCTCTGGAAGGCCATTTTGGCATCTTCGGCATCAAGCCCGGAGCCGTTATCAGAAACTCTGATCGATTTGATACCTCCTTGTTTGATCTCGACAGAGATAACAGAAGCTCCGGCATCAAGAGAGTTTTCCACCAGCTCCTTTACTACTGAGCTAGGTCTCTCAACGACCTCTCCGGCGGCAATGCTATTTGCAGTTAAATTGTCCAGTACATGAATTTTACTCATTTGTTTTTCCTCTGGCTCTTCTGGGCCTGCTGCTGCAGATCATATAGCAGATTAAGCGCATCTAGCGGTGTCAGCTGCTGTACATCGATACTGCTGAGACGATCCAGTAATTCGTCTACTTGCCTGATTGCCATTGAGGAAGCAAAAAGATCAAGTTGACCATCCATCGGCTTGGCCATTTTCTTGATTTTGATCCTCTGCTGGCCGCCATTTTCGCTCTCGAG
>JAAYFZ010000018.1 GCA_012727965.1 Clostridiaceae bacterium | reverse complement strand
TTGGTTTTAATATTTTGATAACAAATTACTATTACAGCCGGTCAGCCGCTATAGTCCATTTTACACATTTCTGACTGTTTGGCAAACCTTATGGTTCGCGGTCACAGTTAGCAAATAACTTGCTGATCATCAATGTGCTTTTCTGGCTCTAGCTGGCCTGTCCGATGGGAATCCAATGTTGAATCAGAATCCCTGCTGTTTTATGAATCAGCTCGGCTTTTGCCGGTATTGATCCAAATGGTTTATCGAAGTAGTTTTCTTAATTGCCAAGTATTTTTTCTACGAGGCTCTTAGGAACTTCTTCGAAGTGATCGATCTGCATGACGAAGGTTCCGCGGCCCTGCGTACGTGAACGCAGGACTGTGGCGTAGCCGAACATCTCAGACAGCGGTACCTGAGCAGTGATCTGCTGGGCGCCGGAGCGAGCTTCCATACCTTCGATACGTCCGCGACGTGAGCTGATATCGCCCATTACGTCACCCATATAATCTTCAGGTACGACTACGTCTACTCTCATCATTGGCTCAAGCAGTACCGGATCTGCCTTGCGGCAAGCTTCTTTGAAGCCCATTGAACCGGCGATCTTAAAGGCCATTTCTGATGAGTCAACATCATGGTATGAACCATCAACTACTGTTACACGGAAGTCAACTACAGGGAAGCCGCCGAGGATACCACTATTCATGGCTTCCTGTATACCGGCATCGATCGGTGCGATGTATTCCTTAGGAATAGAGCCGCCGACGACCTTGTTGACAAATTCGTAGCCAGATCCTGGCTCCAGTGGTTCAACCTCGAGTACACAATGACCATACTGACCGCGGCCGCCTGACTGACGAACAAATTTGCCGTCTGCTTTGACTGCTTTGCGGATAGTTTCTCTGTAAGCGACCTGAGGTGCGCCTACATTGGCCTCAACCTTGAATTCGCGGAAGAGACGGTCAACGATGATATCCAGATGCAGCTCACCCATACCTGAGATAATAATCTGACCTGTTTCCGGATCTGTAAAGGTACGGAAGGTCGGATCTTCTTCAGCAAGCTTAGCCAGAGCGACATTCATCTTATCCTGGCTGGCTTTTGACTTAGGCTCGATAGCAACTGAGATAACGGGCTCGGGGAAATCCATGGATTCAAGTATTACTGGATGGCCATCGTCACAGAGTGTGTCGCCTGTAGTTGTATCCTTCAGACCAACAGCAGCGGCGATGTCACCGGAGTAAACACGCTCAATTTCAGCACGGTGATTGGCATGCATCTGGAGGATGCGGCCGACTCGCTCGCGCTTGCCCTTCGTAGCGTTCTGGACATAGGAACCGGATTCGAGTGTACCGGAATAGACACGGAAGAAACAGAGCTTACCGACATATGGATCTGTCATAATCTTGAATGCTAGAGCAGCAAAAGGCTCTTCGTCGCTAGAGGGACGTGCTTCTTCCTCTTCTGTATCTGGATTGATACCGCGGATCGGCGGAACGTCCAGTGGCGATGGCATATACATAATAACTGCGTCAAGCAGCATCTGAACACCCTTGTTCTTGTAAGCGGTACCGCAGAGAACAGGCGTGATATCGCAGGCGATTGTCGCTTTGCGCAGAGCAACCTTCAGCTCGTCAATGGTGATCTCCTCACCTTCAAGATATTTCATGGTCAGGTCCTCATCGGATTCAGCAATAGCCTCGATCATTTTGTCGCGCCATTCCTGAGCCTGCTCCATCATATCTTCCGGGACATCAATGTCCTCAATGCCATTGCCCTGATCATCATTGTATATTCTGGCCTTCATGGTTAGGAGGTCAACAATACCTTTGAAGTTTTCTTCCTTGCCGATTGGCAACTGAAGGGGAACGGCATTAGTTCTGAGGCGATCCTTCATCATAGATACGGCACGATAAAAATCAGCACCGAGGATATCCATTTTGTTGACGAAGGCCATACGCGGTACGTTATAGTGGTCGGCCTGGCGCCAGACAGTTTCAGTCTGAGGCTCAACGCCGCCCTTGGCACAGAACAGGGTTACTGCACCATCAAGAACACGCAGTGAACGCTCAACTTCAACTGTGAAGTCAACGTGGCCTGGTGTATCGATGATGTTTATTCGTGTATCATTCCACTGGGCTGTTGTGGCAGCAGAGGTGATAGTAATACCACGCTCCTGTTCCTGCTCCATCCAGTCCATGGTGGCAGCACCTTCATGGGTTTCGCCGACTCTGTGGATTCTTCCTGTATAGTACAGGATACGCTCCGTTGTAGTCGTCTTGCCCGCGTCGATATGCGCCATGATACCGATATTCCTCGTGTTTTCAAGCGAGAATTCTCTTGGCATTCGGTAAAAGCTCCTTCCCTAAGCAGGTTACCATCTGTAATGTGCAAAAGCGCGGTTTGCGTCTGCCATACGATGTATATCTTCTTTTTTCTTGAAAGCTCCACCGGTACTGTTGAATGCGTCGAGGATCTCGTTTGCGAGGCGTTCGCGCATTGTGCGCTCATTGCGGTTTCTTGAAACCGCAACCAGCCAGCGCAGACCCAGCGTCTGTCTTCTTTCCGGTCTCACTTCGATCGGAACCTGGTAATTGGCACCACCTACACGTCTGGCTTTGACCTCCAGAACGGGCATGATGTTCTCCAAAGCCTTATTGAAGACTTCCAGGGCATCCTGACTGGTGCGTTCTTTGATAATATCAAAGGCACCATATACGATTTTTTGTGCGACTCCTTTTTTTCCGTCCAGCATGATGTTGTTAACCAGTTTGGTTACTCTTACATCATTATAGATCGGATCAGGAAGCACTTCTCTTGTTGGGACATGGCCTTTTCTTGGCACTTGTCTTCCCTCCTCTCATGATAATACGGACCTTAGGCGGTCCGATACCACAGGTACTCACGTTTTGGACCGTGTCAGTGCAGAACATGCCATAGCCCTATATAGCTCTATGACAGTGTACTGATGATCACAATTGTCCAACCGGCAGCAGCTGTTTAGCTCTTTACTTTAGCAGCCTTTGGTTTCTTGGCGCCGTATTTGGAGCGGCCCTGCTGACGATTAGCTACACCAGCCGTGTCTAATGTTCCACGGACGATGTGATAACGAACACCGGGAAGATCCTTAACACGACCACCACGAATCAGAACAACGGAATGCTCCTGCAGATTGTGTCCAATACCAGGAATGTAGGCTGAAACCTCAATCTGGTTGGTCAAACGAACCCTGGCAACTTTTCGCAGCGCTGAATTCGGCTTCTTCGGGGTCGTTGTCTTAACTACTGTACATACTCCGCGCTTCTGAGGAGCTGACTGCTGGGTTTCACGCTTTTTGAGCGTATTCATTCCCATCTGCAGCGCCGGCGATGCTGACTTGTAGTTTTTAGTCTTCCTTCCCGCTTTCACCAATTGGTTGAACGTTGGCATCAATACACCTCCTTTCGAATTTTAAATACCGCCTTCTTATATTGTCACAAATTATGCTTAACCTGCTGCCGTCGACTCTTACCTATATAATACAGGCAAAAGACGTATCACCTGCGACACATAAAAAGACCCCCTGTGGGGTTTCAGGCAACTTAGTATATCACCGCTCTTTTGAAAAGTAAACAATAAAGTGTCGCAATTTTCGTTAAATCTGGCTAATTTTCTGGTTAACAATAGACAAGTATTCAACTGATATCATCGCTGTCAAACATTATTTACTATAGCTTTCTGCTAAATACGACGATAGATGATATTATGATTCCATAGCAGCATGCTGATTTTGAATAAATAGCACTATGCTAATGAGGTGGTGAGCTAATGTTCAGACTGCGTACAAGAGATCCAATCAATCCAATTTCACTTATATCGGGTGAATTTATTAATAGAGGCCGTGAAGAGACATATTTCATGACACAACTGAAGCAGCAGCTTTCTGCGATAAGAATTACAATTTTGGTTTTGGGCGCTTTGTTCCTGGCTTTTGCCGTACCTGATTTTTTGTCAAATGACGGCAGTTTTGTAAGATTTTCTCTGTTAGCTGGTAGATTAGCAGTTTTTGCAATTGTGCTGACTACGTTTTTCCTGCTTAAGCATATTAGAAATCGTCGAATGTATGTTCTGATGATTACTGTTTGCGAGGCGTCTGTAGTGGCCGTTTTCCTCTATGCTACAGCCAGCTATGAACAGCCGAAGATCATGCTGCAGGCTTTTAGCGCTATATTACTGATAATCGCTTTCAATATGATAATGAACAGCTTCTTGATGATCATTTCGGTTAACGCGGCAATGCTTATCGGATTCGCTCTTGTGACTCGTCTGTTCCATGAAGATACTCCGCAGCTTGATCGCATTGCAGTTATTGTTTATCTGTTAGTGACTATGGGCCTTAGCATTATTGCCTACTCTCGAACCGAGAGACTTAAGCGCAGGCAATCAGTAATTCTTGAGCAGCTCGAGTCCTTATCCGTGACTGACGCTCTCACGCGCTGCTTCAATCGAATGAAATTTAACGATGAACTGCACAGTGAAATCGAGCGCAGCAGACGCTATGGTGTACCGATGTCTCTCGTGCTCTACGATTATGATTATTTCAAAACTATAAATGATCAGTTCGGACATCCGGCCGGCGATCTCGTCCTTATTAGAACTTCAAGACTTGTCAGGCAGTCGATTCGAACAGTTGATATCCTGGGAAGATGGGGCGGCGAGGAGTTCATGCTTCTTCTGCCTGATACGCCATTGGGACCAGCTACGGATTTAGCCGGCAGGATCAAGGATAAGATTGCCGGATGCGACTGCGGACCGGTAGAACAGGTCACTTGCAGCTTCGGTGTAACTGAACTGCGCGATGGCGATACGATGGAATCGATTCTGCAGCGCGTCGATGATCTGCTGTATATCGCCAAACAACAAGGACGCAATCAGGTAGTTTCAGGCTGATCTTCGAGATTTTCAAAACTCTGTTGATAATTCTTTGTTTACCAAGTTTTATAAGCTTATTATGCAATATTTTACCATTATTGCGGTTTATTTTCCGTTCACGACAACCTGCTCAGTTATATAATGATGTGGTGAGTTAGAATTGAGTGAACAGAATCTTGCGATTCAGATGATCTGAAACGCAGAACAAATCGAGTGGGGTTATATAAATTGGGAGACAGTGAAATCTATATCAATAATCTAATCACCAGTATCAAGGAGCCTGATCAACAGGCGGCAGAAGCAGCGACTAAACGCTGGCTTGACCTCTGCAAGCCGTTATTTGCTCTGGGAGAGTTGGAGAATATGGTAATCAGGCTGGCGGGTATTCAACGCAAGGCCAGGCCTGTAGTCAAGCACCGGGCAATCAGCATTTTCGCATCTGACAATGGAGTGGTGAATCAAGGAGTGACGCAGGTCGGCCACGAGGTCACTGCCTCAGTTACCTATAATTTTACAAGAGGCATTACTACAGTTAACGCGATGGCCAGGCAAGCCGGTGCCGATATTTACCCGGTCGATGTCGGTATAGATCAACCGGGCAAGATCCCCGGAGTAATCGACCGGAGGATCAGAAACGGAACAGGTGATATCGCAAATGGACAGGCGATGAGCCGGGATGAGGCCTATCGGGCTATGCAAGCCGGGGCTGAGATGGCAGAATGGCTGGCGGCACAGAGCTACGATCTTCTTGGTTCCGGTGAAATGGGAATCGGCAATACAACAACCAGCAGCGCTATGCTTGCGGCTTTTTTAGATATCGACGCAGTTGAGGTTACAGGTAGAGGCGCCGGATTGAGTGATGATAAGCTTAAGACCAAACAGCAAATTATCAGACAGGCAATTGCAGTCAATAAGCCAGACCGTGATGATCCTGTAGATGTGCTTCATAAACTGGGAGGTCTGGACCTGGCCGCGCTTACGGGTTATTTCATCGGCGCAGCTGCCAGCGGGACCGCAGTTCTGATTGATGGTTTCATCACAGCAGTCGCGGCTTTGACCGCTATACGACTGGCACCAGCTGTACGCGGATACCTTTTCCCTTCACATCTATCAGCTGAGCCCGGCGCGAGGCTTGCCTTAGAGGAAATTGGTCTTCCAGCCTGGTTTACATGCGGCATGCGTGTAGGTGAGGGCACTGGCTGTTGTGTTGGTTTTGATCTTTTTGGTCAAGCTTTGGCGGCTTATGATAACATTGCAACATGGGCAGAAGCCGGGATTGGGGCATATGTGCCTCAGGAGGATAAATGATACTCGTTCGACTTGTGAGGACTAAGAAATGTTAATCCTGATCACAGGCGGAAGTGGCAGCGGCAAATCGGCCTTGGCTGAGAAGCTTGCAAGCAGGCTTGCAAGCGCCAAAGAACGAGTATTAAGAACTGAGCCGGTATATGTCGCTGCTATGATTGCCGGCCAGGACAAGGAGAGCAGAGAGAGAATCGCGCGCCATCAGCAGCAGCGCAGTCAACTAGGCTTCATTACCAGAGAGCATCCATTTGATCTGGAACAACTGGTAGAAGAACTCAATTCCCCAATTATGCTGTTGGAGTGCCTGTCGAATCTGCTGGCAAATGAAATGTTTCTGCGTACTGATTTTGGTCTTGAGTATTTGTCGCCGGAACAGGCGGCGGAAATGATCGATCATGCGTTGACACGCGCCGAGCAATGCTGTGAGCATTTGATCGTTGTCAGTAATGAGATTTTCGCTGATGCGATGATTTTTGATGAACCAACTAAATTATACTTGAGATATCTGGGCTGGCTCAACCAACGCCTGGCCGCAAAAGCAGATCTAGCTGTAGAGATGGTTTATGGTCTGCCGCAGATTCAACGTGGTTCGGCAGAACTATTGGAAGGGCTATTATGAAATTGTTTGATGGATTGCTGATAACACTCGGTATGTATACGATCGTGCCTGTGCCGCAAAGATCGTGGACTGAGCGTGGAATGCGCTGGACAATGGCCTGGCTGCCTTTTGTCGGTCTGATCATAGGCGGAGGCTGGCTGCTTATTCTTTGGCTTAACCTGAGTGGTTTTGTCGGATCGTATTTGTCATCGGCATTGTTGACGCTCTGGCCGATCATTATAACCGGAGGTCTTCATATAGACGGTCTGGCTGATGCTGCTGATGCGATTGGCTCAAGACGTGATCGTGAAACCAAATTGAGAATTATGAAAGACCCCACATCAGGTCCTTCGGCTATTCTCTGGACTGTTTCTATTCTACTGATTCAGCTAATGGCCTGGCTCGAACTTCTTAACCTGTGGTCAGTTGACGATACTATTTTATTCGGCAGAGACGAGCTTGGCAGCATCGCGCTGCTGCTGCTTATTCCTTGTATATCCAGAATAATGGCCGGTCTTGGTGTGATGCTGCTGCCGCCCGCTCGTAGAAATGGACTGGTGAAAACATTTAGAGACGGTCTGGCACCTGCTGTACTGCCACTGCTGATAGTGATGGCGGCATTTGTGGCAGCTGGCTGCCTGCTGCTTAATTTGCCGATCGGACTTGCTGCTTTGATTACAGCTATGATTTGTTTTGTCAGCTGGCTGGCAATATGCAGTCGCGGTTTCGGCGGAGTAACAGGCGATCTGGCAGGCTTCCTGATCGTTGTCAGTGAGACAGCTCTGCTTGTTGTAGTTTCAATATTTATTTATCTTATGACAAGCTTGGGAGGGTCGATCTGATGCTGTGGCTGATAATTGGCGGAGGCGAACAGGGCAAACTGGTTCTGGCATCGCGACAATATGAAGATCAAATAGGTCAGGCGCCTCAGGTCGTAGATGCTGAGCTGCTTGCTCAGGATACTACTGATAAAAAACTACTTATAGAACAGCTGAAGGCGCTATTAAATTATGATATCGTCGACCATATCCACCTGTTTCTGCGCCATATCAGCAGAGTCTGTGATCAGGCAGATTATGATGAAGTAATCGAAAACTTGCTGCAAGATCTGCGGACAAGGCATAATGAGCAAGCTGAAACAAACAGGATGCAAATGATCATTATTGATGATATTGGCAGTGGTGTTGTACCGCTGGATTACGAAGACCGGTTATGGCGGGAGCGCTGTGGTCGTCTGTATTGCCAATTGACCGCAGAAGCTTGCACTGTTCAGAGAGTATGGGCTGGTATTGCACAGACAATAAAAAGGGAGCTTAAATAGAAATGATATCAGATGAGCTGCCTCTAGGAGGCTATGAAGAAGTTCTGCTGATTCGCCACGGAGCGACAGCTGCTAATGCTGCTGGAAAGTACAGCGGTATTTCAGATCTTCCTCTAAGCATCAGTGGAATGCAGCAAATTGAACTGCGCAGAGAAGAGCTGATCAATCAAGGAATGAATCATTGGTTTGATGAAGCAAATGAGATCAAGCTTATCAGCAGTCCTCTGAAACGCTGCCTGCAGACAGCCGAACTATTCTGGCCACATATGAAACCTCTGGTTGAGTCAAATTTGATAGAAACAGATTTTGGCAGCTGGGAAGGCCTGACTTATGATCAGCTTAAGTCAGACCCCGGATATAGGAATTGGCTGGATTCTTCACCTCTTCTAAGAGCAGCGCCTCCGGGCGGTGAGTCAGGCGCAGAAATCATGAGCAGACTTGAATCCTTCTGGATAAATTCGATTAATCTCAGCAAGCTTGCCACAACACCAAAACGTCTGGCTATTGTATCCCATGGCGGAGTGATCATGTATCTGATGACTCTGATCACAGGCAAGCCAGGTGAGTTCTACACCTGGCAGCTGCAGCCAGGTGGGGCATGGCTGCTTAACAGGGAGGGCTGTAGGTTATGCTGATGCTGCTTACAGGACAGGCTGACGATCTGATCTACCAGCTGATGCCCGGAGTTGAACAAGGCTCATCAATATGGTTGATTGCTTTTGTCTTAGTTTCTTCCTGGCCGCTTCTGGCTGGTTTCATGCTTGATATGGCCATCGGCGATCCCCGATGGCTGCCCCATCCGATTCGACTGATCGGCTGGTCTATAAAAACCATGGAAAAACTGCTGCGTTCTGGAACCAATAGCGACAGCCGAAAATTGCGCAGACGCGGAGCAGCTCTGGCAGTATTGATTCCATTGATGACAGCACTGGCTTCTGCGGCTTTGTTGTTATTGGCCTGGAAGCTTCATTTTGTTGTCGGTCTTATTCTTGAGACTGTTTTCTGTTGGTTGATTCTGGCCACCAGATCGCTTATGACTGAGACCAGACCGGTACACCAAGCTCTGGATCATGGTGACCTGGAAGCTGCCAGAGAACGAATCAGCTGGCTTGTCGGTAGAGATACAGCCGAGCTTGATCGTGAGAATATCGTAAAAGCAGCGGTAGAAACGATCGCCGAAAATACAAATGACGGCGTCACCGCGCCATTATTTTATATGGCGCTGGGAGGACCGGTACTGGGTATGGCTTACAAAGCTATAAATACGCTGGATTCGATGGTTGGCTACAGAAATGAACATTATATTTTTTTTGGCAGATGCAGTGCCAGACTGGATGATGCAGCTGGTTTTCTAACTGCCAGAATTTCCGCTCTCCTGATGATAATCGCTGCAGCACTGTTGAAATA
>JAAYFZ010000151.1 GCA_012727965.1 Clostridiaceae bacterium | reverse complement strand
TTGCGTTCAGCTCTCGTATAAACAATATCAGGGGAACGTTCAATTCAGTTGGCTTACTGACCCTCCAGGCAGAAGTTGTCCGGATACGACGACCGGAGTCATATGTTTATGCTCTGGTGCCTCGATATTATTGATCAATGCTTTGGCTGCTGCCAGGCCTATAGCCTCGGCATCCTGACGCATAGTAGTAAGATTCGGAGACATCATTTGCGTGAAGCGGATACCATCATATCCTACAAGGGAAACATCCTCAGGGAAGCGCAGACCCATCTTATTGATTGCCTCTATAGCACCGAAGGCGCATGAATCATCAGGCAGGAATATGCAGGTTGGTTTGTTCTCGAGCTTGAGCATCTTGGTCACGGCTTCAAAAGCCTTCACTGAATCAGTATAAGGGCTCTCTGCCATCAGCGTAGGATCGATCGAGATTCCAGCATCTTTCATAGCGTTAGTAAATCCACGAATACGTTCTGAAGTAACTCTTGATGGCGGGCCATGGATGAAAGCGATGCGACTATGACCACGTTCCTTGACAAATCGAACCATGCTGGCCATGTCATTTCTGTTATCAGACAGAATTGCTGGAGAGTTCTTGAGAATATAGTCGATCGATACCAGAGGAAGTCCGCTGTTATCAAGCTCTTCTACTTCTGGTTGATCGAAATCTATGCAGGCCAGACAAACGCCCTCAACACCGATATGACGGCAGCTCTGCAGATAACTCAGTTCAGCATTGCCAAGCTTCTTGGTAATAAAAGTAATGTGGTAGCCAAGTCTCTCAGCCTCCATCTTGAAGCTGTTGAGTACTTTTGCGAAGAAGTACTGTGTCAGACCGTTATTATTCTCATCAATAAACAACACGCCCAGCTGATAGGATCGGCTGGTTTTCAATGATCTTGCCTGGGCGTTCGGGAAATAACCCAATCTCTTGGCCGCATCAAGCACACGTGCTCTTGTGACTTCATTGACGTCACTATAGCCATTAAGTGCCTTGCTGACAGTCGCTACTGAGAGCTTACAGCTTGCAGCTATGTCTCTAATATTTGCCATATTCGCAAAATCTCCATGAGCATTATTTAGAAATGATTCCGATTCGTCACAAATTGTAAAAATGACAACAAACCGAAACCGTTTTCTATATCAATTTTAGCGCGATAATGACAAATAAGCAATAAACATATTGACTAGTCTTAACTTATATTTTTTATCTGATAACCTCAAGAGTCTTCTTGATTTGACTTTTTTCTGCATACATCAGTGTGTCAGCATCCTTGATTGCCTGATCAAGGCTGTATTCAGTTCCCGGCTCAAGCTCCTTGAAACCATGACTGACACTAATTAAATAAGGTCTGGCAAATTTATTGTCAGCAGCACTAATACTGGCAAAAGCCGTGCTATGGTGGCTTGATCTTCTATCACAAGCATCATATGGATCAGTAAACTTCTGATTATTAAGACATTCAAGACTGGAATCGATACGTTGCCAGATATGTTCAGCAGCAGCCAAACCAGAGTCATGGAAGACAATTAAAAATTCGTCTCCACCCATTCTGATCAAATAATCTGAATGCCTGACCTCCATTCTGACAGTATCGGCGACTAATTTAATTAACTCATCTCCACATTCATGTCCGAAGGTGTCATTTACCTCCTTCAGTCCATTGATGTCGAGAAAACAGATCGTGATTCTGGTCTTATCTGCTTCAGCAGTTTTCAACTGATTCTGCAGCTTCTCCAGACCGGAATGTCTAACCAGAGCACCGGTCAGATGATCATAGAGATAGCGCTCAAGCTTACTGCGATTGATCGCATTGAAATTCCAGACAAGCAGAAAGATTATAGAAATAAATAGTATTATCAGCAGAATTTCGCGCTGCTCTCGAAGCACATAAGTAAAAACAGCAAGAGGTTTATCTTCAAATGCATACCAATTTGCATTGTTCTTATCTATTTCAGAAACCAGCAGCCAGCGGTCATTTTCTGTTAGCAAGCTGGTTTTAGCATGACTATTGCCGGGGAAATAAGAATCTCGCCTAAACCATGTACTTGTAAAAACACCATGATCGGTTTTGTAATAGGACGATACTGTATTGACTATGGTTTGCCAGACCTCGGGGTAATCATCGGCCAATCTGTCATACGACCTTTCACTGAACATGAAGCCCCAGGCTCGTTCCGGATCCTTCTGATTAAATAGATAGAAGCTATCCTGATTGAGCCAATATGTGTAGCTATTACTTGATTCAGCAATTTGTTTAAAAGCAGCAAGCAGTTCTTTTAGCTCGAAGTTGATCATGATCAAACCGATTTTATCACCACTGCTATTAAATACGGGCGAAGCGAAGCGCAATGTTGGAACGATCGGATCTTCTACGATATCGTGATCCATATTAAGGTCAGCACTGGACATATAGATCTGACCAGCTTCAAGCTGCATAGCTTCCTGGAAAAAATAGCGACCGCTCTTATCCTGAAGTTCGAGGCGAGGAACAAGATAAGCTCCATCCGGCGAATAGTTTACGCGCATGCGTTCCATACCGTCTAAATCGATAAAACGGATTTTGTCATAGTAGAGCTTGCGGTCTGAGATACTGATCCAATTATTAATGATGGAATTTTTATCGGCACTGCCTGAAACCAGCTCATCTCCGTTGAGGCTTTGGGTGAAGAGATCTGTTAGATGCAGCAAGTCAGAGATTACAGTGTCGATTCTGGAATTGATCATACGTACGAGCATGGTCTGAACTGATTTTTCTTGCTCGATGATTTGACGCTGCAAAGGTGCTCTGGCAGCTAAATGAATCATTATCATAGTGCCAAGAGCAGCAATATTAATAAGAAAGAAAATAGCGACGCCTAAGATTAGGTAGCGCTTCCTCTGGAAGCTTGACTTTTTATTGTCTGATGAAGCCACCGTTAATCACCGCCTTCAAGCCACTATCTCAATATAAATAATTCTTAAGTATTGCTTTCTACTCTGTTCTATAATCATATCATCTTCAGTAACTCAAGACACGTACATTATTTAGAACAGATATAAGCCTGCTGTTCTCATCGGAGTTAAGAATTGCTATACGGAAGTAATCTTGATAAAGACCTACATAATCTGCGCAGCTTCGGATAATAATACCCTTCTGCATAAGTTGGTCAGCAAGGTCCGGACAGTTTTGAGCTCTGAAAAAAATGAAGTTGGCTGCGCCTGGAAAAACAATAAAACCA
>JAAYFZ010000150.1 GCA_012727965.1 Clostridiaceae bacterium | reverse complement strand
GCTGCAGGAAGCTTCTGACTGCTAGTCTGATCTCATCCAGAGCCTCCTCAAGTCTACCTTCAGGCTGATAAATTATAATAACGACCTGCTCTGAATGGATAAAAGCCATGCCGAGATTCTCTCTGCTGCAAATTTCCTCAGCAATGTTATAAACGCCAAAGCAAGCCAGACCATGATCACTCTGTGAGAATACTCCCTGTGAGAATGAGGTATCATCGATCTCGATGATGGCAACTCTGAAGGCTTCATTTTCAAGCTCATGCATATTCATGGTTTTGATCGCTTCACGAATCAGGCGGGGCTGGAGATTACCATTGATCAGCTGTGAGAGAAAACCACTGCGAAGCTGCGGCAGACTCTGTTCGAAATATTCTCTGAGCTGATTGATATCACGCCGCTCAGCGAGCTGTCTGTCCAGGCGCTCGCGGATCCGCTTAAGCGATTCACTTAGCTCGTCAGCAGTTATCGGTTTGAGCAGATAATCCATTACACTCAAGTCGATAGCTTTGCGCGCATAATTGAAATCATCGAAGCCAGTCAAGAAGACCAGCTTGATCATCGGATGATTATGTAGAATATGATCTGCCAGCTCGATGCCATCCATAAAGGGCATCCTGATATCAGTCATGACAAGATCCGGTCTTTCTTTGTTGATCGCCTCGATAGCTTCGAGTCCGTTCTCACAGGCTCCGATTACAGAAAATCCAGCCGTCTCCCAATCAATCAGGGAAACGACTCTGTCGCGGACCACTTTTTCATCATCTACTATTAGTAGCTTATATGCCATCTTGACCTCTCTTATATTCACATGTCAGCGTCAGGCGCTGACCTAAGCTTGCGGATTCGGTTTATTTTTACAAGCGGCTGACTAAATTAAGCCAAATGATCTGCCGCATGTAGTATTCTACCATGCAGTGACAACGCAGACCAAGTGCTCTGAAGCTTTACCTGTGCCCGCCTAGATGATATTCTCGTTACTATATTATCAAGAATATCATCCGGAGGCTTAAGGATCTATGAATAAAATGAGATATGCACTTGTTGGCTGTGGCAAGGTAGCGATAAAACACCTCAAGGCGGCTTTGTATCAAGCCGGTAGGAGAGGCAGTATCGAAATAGTAGCCCTGGTCGATACCAGACCCGAGGCAGCCCAGGCACTTATGGATAAAATCAATTTGCCGGATAGTCTGCGCAGCAATATCAAAATATATACAGATTATGTTGAAATGCTCGAGCAGGAGAAGCCTCAGCTGACCGCCATCACTACACCGAGTGGTTCTCATGCTGTTATGGGTATGAGAGCTATCAG
The DNA here is from genome assembly GCA_012727965.1 of Clostridiaceae bacterium. Classification (GTDB taxonomy): domain Bacteria; phylum Bacillota; class Clostridia; order Saccharofermentanales; family UBA5734; genus JAAYFZ01. The sequence continues at coordinate 1,013 of JAAYFZ010000150.1, read as the reverse complement.
TGCAGGCAGTCATATTCTGCTGGAGAAGCCTTTGACACTGTCACTTGCAGAAGCTGATCAGCTGCTTGAAGCTGCCAGAGAGCATAATGTCAGGATAGCTGTCGGGCATATTTATCGCTTCTTCCCGGTAGTAGCTGAGCTGCAAAAAGATCTTCAATCAGGAAATTTCGGACGGATCCTCTATGGCGATGTCAAGGTTCGCTGGGGACATGATCAGGCTTACTATGATCAGGCGGCCTGGCGAGGCACCTGGTCCCATGATGGTGGTGCCTTGATGAATCAGAGCATCCATGCACTGGATCTGATGGTCTGGCTGCTTGGTCAGCCAGTCTGTTCTGTCAGCGGTAGAATCGACCGACAGCTCCACAGGATGCAGGCAGAGGATTTCGGTCTGGCCTCGCTTGAATTGGCAAATGGTATCTGGTGTCAGCTCGAGGGAACGACCAATACTGATCCGAAACGTCAGGAAGCATCTTTTTTTATCCGCTGTACAGAAGGTGAGATCAGGGCCGGCATTATGTCAGGTAAACCCTATATGAAAATAATAAATGGCGAAGGTAAAAACATCTCAGGGAAATACCTCAGAGCATTCCTGGCAGCAAAATGGCGTGAGGGCAGACTGGCCGCGCTTAAGCAGCTGGGTAATCCACACAGTGGCCTCTACAGTGATTGGATTGCTGCTGCGTCTTCCGAAACCGAACCCTTGGCAGATGGTAAAAGCGGCCGTGATGCTGTGGAAATGGTACTTGCCATCTACAAGTCAGCTCTGATGAAGCGTCAGATCGCTCTGCCCCTGAGTGATTTCAAGCTTGAAGATATGGCCCTCTTCTTCCCCGAACAACCTTGAAACAGCCAGTTATATAACTTCTAGACAGCGTCCAAATAAAAGGGCTCTGTTTTTTTCGCAATAAGACTTGACATATCCTGGAAAAAGTAATATTGTATGTTTGTGTTAAGTGATTAATACAGTAAAACAATAATACGGTATAAGCTGTTAGTCGACTTTTACCAGT
>JAAYFZ010000149.1 GCA_012727965.1 Clostridiaceae bacterium | reverse complement strand
CTTGAGGATGAGATTTACTCTGAAGTGAAAGATTCGGTAGATACTGTAGCAGCATCAGCATCAACCAGTAAAATGGGAGTGCCACTCGCAAAACTTTTTTTGACTCTTTTAACAACGCCTGAAGTAATTGGCGCGCTTACCACTCTAGGAATTATGCTTAGTAAATCCGAGGGAATGACTAAACTTGCAGGTGCCACAGCCACAAAATCTGCAAGTTGGCTGAAAAATATACTGAAGTAGGAGGCAATTGAATAATGAGCAGAATTGATAACCTTGGTGATTACAATACAGTTAGAAAAGCTTTGCAAGCAGCCGGAGGAAATGCGGAGAAGCTATACAAGACTGTTGGTGATACTGCTGTTGCAAAGGCAGCTCCTAAACTGTTATTCAAGGGCGGAGCGATAGGTGTAGGTATTATAGGTGTTTTCTACGCTGGACATAAAGGAATTAAATTTATGAAAGATAGAAAACTGAAAATAGCAAACGAACCAGAGCTCAAGAAGAACTTTGTTGATGCAATTGAATCAGATTTATTGAAAGATGATAACGTCATTTCAACAGACTGTGACGTTGAAAGTAGAGAGGATCAAGAATGATATGGTAATGTGTAAAGAATGAATGAAAATTTACGATGAATCTGAATCGGCAATGTGTCCTTTTTGTGCAAAAAAAGATGATGATGTAGTTATCATTTATACTGATGAAGAAACTGGCGAAATAAAAACTAAAAATTGTAAAACTCGATAGAAATAACGTCGAATAGCTTCATAATTTGCTTTTGGCAACGTACTATTTAGAGAATTCAATATTACGTTGAATTATTAGCATGATGCTTTTGAACTCTTCATATAGATTAGAATACTGTTTAGAATTGAAATGACGAGTTGAATTCAGATTGACTGCAATCTGATTCATATTATTCCCAATCACTGTCAATTGTCTGAGAATATCAAAATACTCCAGATTTGGCAGTTCTCTTGGCTTATACCCCATAATCAACTGCCTCAGATATGTTTCCTTACTAAGCCCAGTCTTTTCAACATTTATTATAAACTGTGTATACTCATTTTCATTCAGCCAGACTCGTGCTCTATAATGTCGTTGGCGCATATCTTCTCCAATCTGTGCAGGGGTTTTAGGGTTCGCCCTAACAGGCTGTCTTTGTGAGGCCACAAAGGCGATGCTTGCTATATAAATAGTAATATGCAATTTCAATATAAATAAAAACAACTTGCAGTAATAGAAACCAAGCTTATAATAATGTGAATATATTCTACAAAAAGTGTTTGAGGTGAAAAGATGTTGGGTGATTACGAAGACTATGTCCATGAAAAATATGTCAATGAGCATTATGAAGAATTAAGTGCTCAGTATAAGCCAGCATATAGAGCAAATAAATTAGTTGAAAGAATAGCACCTCTTCTTGAATTATCTGCTAATGATTTACCAAAGGAACAATGCGAGAATTCTTTTGGTATTAGTCCTCAGGGATACAAACTTGCATATTCTGTTTGCGGTTTTTTTTGCACACAAATAGTTGATCTGTATAGCAGAAAAGCTGGAGACTTTGGACCGCTTGGTAACCAGGTATATAACTCTGCAAATGAAATTATTGAATTTACTAGCTCTGTTCTTAATAATCACATAGCATTCATTGATAGTAGATATCATGCGATTATGAAAGAGCTTATTAGAACACATGAAGCTCAGCTTCATAGGCAAGGTTTAACTGATATGTCATTTGTATTTAGAGAGTCAATCAGAGAATTTTTTGGAAAAATTGATTCCTCATACAAGTCGGCATGTTACCTTGCAACATATGTATATGAAAGTTACAGCGCTCCAGAGGTTATTTATTTAAGAAAATTCAGAGATGAATTTCTGCTTAGAACGCTACTTGGAAAAGTCGCTGTAAAATTGTACTATACATTGTCACAAAAATTGTTATCGGTTTTTGGTAAATCATTCCTATTTAATTCGTTCTGCAAACATGTTTTGGATTTGTTTTTTAGGTTCTCCAAATATTGAAAGTCATACGTTTCATATATTTACTAACCCCTCTCTTTAGTATATCTATTTTTGTAACATTTAGACCCCCTCTATCCCTATGTGTCAGAATGGTTGTCGGGGCCCATTGAAAAAAGTAGAATGATAGCGAATTCAACAGGCAATCAAAGGAGATAGTTAAGATGAATAAAACATATACCATGAGTGTAGCAGGCGTAACCCGTGAACTACCCATTGTTAAGCTCAATGAAACAATTAGTATTGCAAGCTTTGTTATACTAGGGGATGTTGAGTTAGTAACTAAGACAGCGCCAGCCCTTATTGACAAAATGCCAGAAGTTGATTTTCTGGTAACTGCTGAAGCAAAGGGGATTCCCTTGGTCTTTGAAATGGCTAGATTACTGGATATGGGGCACTATGTTGTGGCTAGAAAATCCATTAAGCCTTATATGACAGATCCACTTGTAGATGAAGTGGTATCCATTACAACTCAAGAAAAACAAAGGCTGTGCTTAGATGAGAAGGATGCTTTGGCTATAAAAGGAAAACGTATAGCCATTGTTGATGATGTCATTAGCACAGGAAACTCGATTGAAGCAATCGAAAGATTGGTTGAATCAGCTGGGGCAGAGGTTGTGGCTAAAGTAGCTATCCTAGCTGAAGGTGATGCAGCAGATAGAGATGATATTATTTTCCTAGAGCATTTGCCACTTTTTTAATGGATTCCTTGCTTAATTAATCTGCTTGATCTGACGATATAATAGATAAGAAGATGGCAGAGATTATAAAATAGCAGAAAGGATGATCTTATGAGTATGGAAAATATAAATGGACCGGGTCCTAGGGTGGATTTTGCTTACTCTTTAACAAAGAGCCTAGCACCCAAGGCGCCCTTAAAATTAGAAGGTCAGAAAGATCATCCTATTGAAGATATCCTTTCCATTTCCCAAGAGGCCCAGGCGCTTTTGGAGGCAGAAAAACAGCAGTTTTTTGGCCTTGATGATTATAGCCCAGAAGAATTAGATGCCATGTTTGAGCAAATAAAAAATTCTACCGATGACTCCAACAATCCAATGAAGATTCAGCTGCAGTGCCTGCAGATTGCCATGCGCATTATTAGTGGGGATAATGTCCCTATGAAGGATCGGGCATTTCTAGCAGAACATGAGCCGGAGATGCTAGGAAGGGCCATGCTGCTTAGGCGGACAAAAGAAAACCCCAAAGATTACAAGAGTCTACTAGCAGATGAGAAAGCAGATGAGCCAGCCAATTCACTAGGCAAGCTCTCCTTGAGCCAAGGAGAGACTAGCTGTGCAGAATCTATTTCAATAGATGATTCAGGGGCAAGTGACAATCCTACTAGCCAAGACTAATAAAAGGTGTAGAAAGAATGCAATCTTAACCATTCTTTCTACACCTTTTATCTTTAGGTTTTTAAGTTTTCAAAATAAGTATTGGTCTCTTTAATGACCACTGAGCTAAGGCCCAAAAGAGCGATTAAGTTAGGGATGGCCATGAGACCATTTAAAATATCCGCAAGAATCCAAATCACTTCAAATTTAAGAATTGCTGAAGAAGCAATAAGCATAACAAAGATCACCCGGTATATTTTAATTGAGCCAACGCCCCATAAGTACTCGCAACAACGCTCACCATAGTAGTTCCAGCCGATGATGGTTGTAAAGGCAAAGAAAATCAGGCCAATGGTTACAATGCTCTGGCCGATCATGGGGACAGATCCAAATCCTATTATAAAGGCCTCGGTGGTCATTCTGGCCCCTTCATATTCTAAGTGATTCCAGGTGCCCGTCACCACCAGGGTCAATCCTGTCATGGTACAAACCACCATGGTATCAATAAAGGTTCCGGTCATACTCACTAGCCCTCCCTATCAAGAAGGGATCCCTTTTTCTACCTACATTTACCGTTATCCTTCAAACTCCTCGTGCCATACTTAACATCCTGCTCCCGGATGCTCTGTTGCATACCCGGAAACATACCGAGTTGCTTTAATGACGAAAAATCATTCCTGCCGATTACTATATGATCAAGAACCGTAATACCCATTGTTGAAAGAATACCAGTTAGGTTAGTCGTTGCGTTGATGTCATCCTGGCTGGGCTTTGGATCGCCTGACGGATGATTATGTGCAAGAATCATGGCTTTGGCGTTATAAAGCAGTGCATCTCTGACGATTTTTCTTGGATTAATCATAGCTGAGTCGATTTGACCGTCCGCTACTACAAGTTGCTTGATGACATTATTCCTGGTATCCAGAAGAAGGCTAACAACAACTTCATGATCACATTCAGCGAGGGTCGGTTCCAGATAGATGGCCGCATCTTCCGGTGTCGTGATCTTGTATTTCGTTTCGAAGTGACTTAGCGTGGTATAGAGCTGCCGGTATTCCTGTAGCAGCTCTATCCGTTCAAGTTCAGCGATAGTTGGAGATAACAGTCCAGGGTTCTTGATAAGATCACGAATGTCATTGTCTTTTAGAGCTTTCTCCATTTTTGGCTTGGGTATTCTCGCAACAGATGCGAACAGTTCAGCCAGTCTTTGCTTGTCCTTTTCAATTGAGGCTATTGTTATCACCCCCAGCCAGGAAAATGAGTTCATAGATCTCATTCAGCTTTTCTTTTAGCTTTGGATTAAGATCAAGCGAATCGATTCTGGCGAAGAAGCCGGTTACGCCGAACTTCTCAAGATAGCCGCGGATATCTGATTCTTCCTCGCCGGTCAGTTTATGTGTCATCTCTGCCATCAACATAATTTTGCCCTTATGGTCACTCGCATCGGCAAGTCTTTTGCCGGTATGTTTAGTCATTTAGTTGTCCTCCTTCGATTACTTTGGATGTATGTAAGCAATCCAATTACTTCTTCTTGGTCTGAGTCATGATGTTGGCGTATAGCTGCAGCCCGCTGAGATTGACAATTGGAATGGACAGGCGGTATGCTTCGTTGATTTCTGTCAGCATGCCGTCGCTGATCTTATCAGTGCAGACAACAAGAATTCGGCACTTCTTGAGGTGGTTAAGACCCATTGCTATGCCGGCCTGGCGTTCCTCAGCCTTTCGATCGTTAAGAAATCCTGTGTAATACAGATGCGGGACAATAGGCTCGTAGCCAGCCTCGAACACCTTTCTTGCATACTGTTTTGCTTTGGTCAAATTAGCCTCGATCTCGCCTTTTAGCGGTGAGCAGACATAGGCCAGTGGTCGTTCATACATGTTTATTTCCTCCGTGTTCTATCTTTCCTCTTTCTGGGATTTGTGTTTGATTGAAGATATTCTTATTCTTTCGGGTTCATAGTATTTACATAAAAATTCGTTATAGTCTT
>JAAYFZ010000002.1 GCA_012727965.1 Clostridiaceae bacterium | reverse complement strand
CATCAGCACCAGCACGCTTAATGTTACATAAAAACTGCCTGTCAAAACGTTAGTTATTGACATATGCCCGATACGGTCGTACAATGAATATGGGCATAAGCTCATAACTATAAAATTTAAGGAGGCGATATATATGCCAGGATTTAATGGAACAGGTCCAAATGGTGCAGGTCCTATGACCGGAAGAGGAATAGGTGCATGCACAGGAAATAATGCGGAAGCCAGAGACTTCGGTGCAGGCAGAGGAATCGGCAGAGGCGGCAGAATGGGAAAAGCAGGTGGAGGTCTCGGACGAGGAGCCGGCAGGAGAGGATGTGGTTATGCATCCGGCGGGTTTCGGTTCGGAGGCTGGCCGGCCTATGAACCGACTGAACAACAGAAACAAGAAGTCCTGAAGAATCAGGCTGATTTTCTCGAGAAAGAGCTCAAGGCTATTCGTGATGAAATTGGCCGGATGGACAGCACTGATAACAACTGAAGATAAATCTTATACAGAAAGGGACAGGGAAACCTGTCCCTTTTTGCTGACAAAATAAAAAAGCCGCAGCATTTACTGCCGCGGCTGGTTTTAGGAGTTTTCGAATCAGACTTGATTTTAGGTTCTTCCGATATCATAAACGCTTCTTAGTCTGATATTATCAGGCTGGCCGCGTATGATTTTCACTTGAATCGTACCTGCGTTCATATCGAAGTAATTATCGCTGAGGACCAGGTCTTCATTTTCGTTCAAAATCTCAACGCATTTGGCGAAGTTTTCTGCTCTTACAGTTATGATGTCCCCTTCTATACTGCAGGTAAGAGCAGGGTCTCTAAACTTGAAGTATTTTGGGTAGGAGAAGAGTACGGTGCCTGATGATATAGTCAGGTTATTTTCGATTGCTTCGTAGCTTATATACTGGTCGAGAATTCCGGCGTCAGGAAACTCGATTTTGTCAAACCAATGCGCTGACATGGCTGGGATAATAACTTCCTGTTCGTTTTGGCTCACGATCGATGAATCCGCGTTTCGCAGAGACCAGCGTATGGTAAGCTTCTTGTCATCCAATGTTTCATTAGTCTGATTAAGTTTGATCGATTTTTCGAAAGTGAAATGCTGGCGGTTGAAGTCCGCTGCCGCCGTCATCCAGTTTTGCTCTTCGCAGGAAATCATAACTGGTGCGAAGAAGCGTTTGGCGAAGTAATGCAGTGCCTTCCAGCGCCCGTAATAATCGATAGATGACCAGGAAATTACCGGCCAGCAGTCATTTAACTGCCAATAAACTGCACCCATACAGCGACCGCGATTGCGTCGGAAATGCTCGACACCATAACGAATAGCATCGGCCTGCAGCAGCTGCGAAGCATAGACCATATCCGCGAAATTATAGGGATATTTATAAGTCTGCTGCAGATAATTCATGATTTTACCATTAGCTGCGCCATGTCGCTGATGCTTCTCCATAACATAGGAGAAGAGATTAAGGTCTTCAGAATCGTCACTGATTCCTTCGGTTATAGTCTTGAGTGGAGGCAGAGCCTGAAAACCGAACTCGGAAAGATAACGGAATTTGAACTTACGATACTCGGAAAATGGCTTGTTGCCATGCCAGACATCCCAATAGTGGACGTCTCCGCGATCAGGACTCTGTGGGTCGTCAAAAGAACCACCGGAGGATGGACTGGCCGGCCAGTAGAAGGTATCAGGATCATACTTGGCAACCACCTGAGGCAGGATACGTTCATACATGAAAAGATAATCTCTAAGCTCAGTAGGTTTTGAGACCCATTCACCATCCTTGACGAAGCTCTCCATTTCATTATTGCCGCACCAGAGTCCGAGTGATGCATGATGACGTATGCGCTTGATATTGTCGATAAACTCGGCTGTGATATTGGCTTCGAACTCAGGTGTGAGTTCATATACTGAGCAGGCAAACATGAAGTCTTCCCAGACGATCAGACCGAGCTCGTCGCAGAGGTCGAAGAATTCATCGTCGGGATAATAGCCTCCGCCCCAAACACGAATACTGTTGTAATTAGCCAGTATGCAATCCTCTAGCAGCTGTCTGGTTTTTTCAGAACGCTTACCGGGAAGCAGATGATCTTCAGGAATATAATCAGCGCCCATGGCGAAGACGGTTTGTCCGTTGATCTCATGAGCGAAGCTCTCGCCCCACTCATCCTGTTCACGGCGTACCGTTAGTGTGCGCAGGCCGATACGACGGCTGTAGCTGTCGATTGAACTGCCGTTTCTGATCAGTTCGCAGTTTACATGATATAGTGGTTGGCTGCCGAGACCATTGGGCCACCACAGCTGAGGATTTGGGATTTCCAGCTGATCGCTCGGGCCGACAGCTTCAATTCTACTACCATCAGGGGCTGTTACTGTGATTTTAAGATCATATTCAGTACCAAGATCAATCAGGGAGCTCTCCTTTTGCCAGTTTGAAGTGAGATTGAATAGTGGTTCGAAGTTTAAGAAGACTCTGCCCTGATCATGTTGCTGCCTGATATAGACTGAGTCGATTCTGGTACTGCTTATGCCTAGCAGAGAGACGTCGCGGAAAATACCGGCGTCTGGCAAATGAGCTCCCCAATCCCAACCATACATGCAATGAGCCTTGCGAACATGACTGAAACCTTCCCAGGCATCCTCCGTGCCCCTGGTCGGGCACTTCTCAAAAGCTTCATCAGCATAGCGAAATGGCGAGCGCAGAATGATGCTCAGCTGATTCTCCCCAGCTGTCAGCAACTCGCGCACAGAATATTCCCAGGTGCGGTGCATGTTATCGGCTCTTCCGAGTGATTGACCATTAAGAGAGATGTCAGCTATTGTGTCGAGTCCATCGAAGCGAAGCAGAATCAGCTCTTCAGCAAGTAGATCTTTGTCCACGCTGAAATTGCAGATATACTCATAATCCTCTTCCATCACAGGTCTGATGATGTCCTCATTGTCTTTCCAATATGGATCAGGGATAACTTTGTTATCTCTAAGTACTGTCAGGACGGATGTAGGCACTGCCGTTTGATAAACAGTGTTGTCGGCGAGTCTGTGCAGCTTCCAGTTTTCATTTAGCAATAGCTTTTTCATTTTAATCTCCAGAGTCATTATTTGGGATAGGGTATAGGGACTGCAGATTTATCTGCTGCCCATTAGTATTTCAACATTGACTTGTTTTTTGATTGGATCATAAGGAATAATGCAGCCATTTATTTCCTTGCCGTCTACCTTCATTGAGACCACACCTTTTTCAACATTGTTAGGGTTTTTGACCTCAATATTGTAGATAACATCGCGGAAACGTCTGGTCAGCTTGAAGTCACCGAAATCTGTCGGCAGACATGGATCAATTTTCAGGCCATCCCATTCAGCCTGAACACCAAGAATAAACTGTGAAATATTGACAAAGGTCCAGGCGGCGGTTCCGGTCAGCCAGCTGTTTTTGGCTTCACCATGGTTTGGAGCGTCTTTGCCTGCGATCATCTGTGAATAGACATATGGCTCTGTTCTATGGATCTCGCTGATATCCTCCAGATAGGCCGGGCAGATCTTGCTGTAGATCTCAAAAGCTCTATTGCCGCGTCCTATGCAGGTCTCAGATATCGATACCCATGGGTTGTTGTGACAGAAAATGCCGGCATTTTCCTTGTAACCAGGCGGATATGATGAGATTTCACCAAGCTCTAGATGATAAGTAGAATAGGGAGGTTGGTGCAGGACTATGCCATAATTCGAATCAAGATGTTTCTTGGTTGAATCAAGAGCTTTTTCCGCCAGTCCTTCCTCTATACCAACACCTGATAGTGGCAGGAAGCCCTGTGTCTCGATATAGATCTTGCCTTCTGCGCATTCATCGGAGCCGACCTTGTTGCCGGCTGCATCATATGCGCGCAGGAACCATTCACCATCCCAGCCATGCTCGAGAATTGACTGATAAACCTGATCTACTTCTTTTTGGGCGCGCTTGGCTTCCTGCTTCTGTCCCAGCATTTCGCAGATTTGAGCATATTCACGGCCATATTTAATAAACATGCCGGCAATAAATACAGACTCTGCAACTGGTCCCTCACTAGGTCCAAAGGTCTGAAAGGATTCACCCGGCTGCTCAGAGAAACAGTTAAGGTTAAGACAATCATTCCAGTCAGCACGACCGATCAGAGGCAGCCCATGAGGGCCTTTGTGAGTGGCTGTGTAGTTGAATGATCTCTTCAGATGCTCGAGCAGCGGCACGGCTGAGCTCTCATCATTGTCGAAGGGAACCATTTCCTCGAGGATGCCGACATCGCCGGTTTCCTTGATATAGGCAGCCACAGCTGCAATTAGCCAGAGAGGATCATCATTGAATCCGCTGCCGATATCACTGTTGCCTTTTTTTGTTAGTGGCTGATATTGATGATATGCACTTCCATCAGCAAACTGAGTTGAAGCGATATCAATGATTCTTGTACGGGCGCGTTCAGGAATCAGATGGACGAAGCCCAGAAGATCCTGACAGGAATCTCTGAAGCCCATGCCGCGGCCGATGCCTGATTCGAAGTATGATGCCGATCTGGACATGTTGAATGTGACCATACACTGGTACTGATTCCAGATATTGACCATGCGGTCGACTTTTTCCTGTTTGGAATCGACCTGATAACGTGCCAGCAGATTATCCCAGTGATTATTAAGCTCAGCAAAAGCAGACTCTGCCTGTTCTACTGTTTGATATTTGGCAATGACTTTTTCTGCCGGTTTCTTATTAATGACATTGAGTGCTTCCCATTTGTCATCTCTGCTGTTTTCAGCATAACCCAGGACAAAAACGAAGCTTGTTGATTCGCCTGGCTCCAGGTCGATGTCAATCTGATGTGAGGCGATCGGGTACCAGCCGCTGGCAATTGTATCCTTAAGCTGACCATTTAAAAGAGCTTCCGGCTGGTCAGGACCATTATATACACCCATAAAAGCATCACGACTCGTCTCGAAATGATCGATAGGCGAATTAACATGATAGTAAGCATAATGATCTCTTCTCTCACGGTATTCAGTTTTATGGTAGATCGTAGAACCTTTAACTTCTACTTCACCAGTGTTGAGATTGCGCTGGAAGTTTCTTGAATCATCGTCAGCATTCCAGAGACACCACTCAACATACGAAAACAGCTGAAGTGATTTTCTGGTAGAAGAGTTATTTGTCAATTTAACCGTCTGAATTTCGCAATTATCGTTCAAAGGTACGAAATAGAGCAGATCTGCCTGCAGTTCGTTTTTCGCGCCGCTGAATCGACTATAACCGATACCATGTCTGCATTCATAATGATCAAGTGGATTTCTGGTAGGCTGCCAGGCCGGATTCCAGAGCTCTTCATTCTCTTTGATATAGAAATAATGACCATTTGAATCAAGTGGAACGTTATTATAGCGATATCTCGTCAGTCTCAGCAGCTTGGCATCTTTGTAGAAGCTATCGCCGCCGCAGGTGTTCGAAATCAATCTGAAAAATTCGCCTGAACCTAGATAATTGATCCAGGGTAAAGGTGTATTGGGTTGAGAAATTACATATTCTCTTGCTTTGTCGTCGAAATAACCGTATTTCATGCGCATACATCCATTCTTAAATTTTTTCGGCCTAGACCAGAGACCGAATTTGACTCATTGAAATCACAGGTTAGTTAAACTGCGTTACTCGAAACCGATTGAGCAAAGAGAGGATTTTGTGAGCATATTGATAATAAATAAATGTCTTGCTAATGCAGACTACGGTGATTATAGCAAGCGTTCACCGAAAACACAACGGAAAAACAGCTAAACAGCAAAAGGGCAGAAAAAATCTACGAAACCGTTTCGACACACATTATTCATATATTGGTCTTAAACATGACACAGTGTTGTTTATAGTGCCATATTGTACATGGTAATGAATATGTACTGTGTACAAAGAAAAATCAAATCACGAAATTCGATTGCGAAAATAGGGGGCAAAGAATACAATGTAGACAAAAGAAAACGATTGCGTGACGCGAAATTGTGAGCATATTAACAAGAAAGGATGAGGTATTGAGGGGGGATGAAAGAAGCCGTATCGTTAAAAGACATTGCAAAGATGTGCAATGTATCGGTCTCAACAGTCAGTAAGGCACTTAATGACAGATCTGACGTAGGTAGAGAAAAAAAAGAAGAGATCCAGCGTATCGCGAAGGAAATGAACTATGTGCCAAACTTCATGGCTTCTACACTTAGAAGTAAGAGAACGCGAAATATTGGAGTTCTGCTTTCTGAATCTACTCGAACCAATTTGATGCACGAGCATTTTGCCAGAATACTAAACAGCTTCAAAGATGCTGTCGAGGAACGCGGATATTTTATAAGCTTTCTCAACGCAAACTTATCGCCGAATCGCATGTCCTATATGGAACAATGCAAATACATGAAATTTGATGGCATATTTATTCTTTGCGCTGACTATCATTCATCAGAGGTCAAGCAGCTGGTTACATCAAATATGCCGATCGTGGCTATTGATCATACATTGTCCAAGCACATAAATGTTGCTTCCAATCAATATGGAGATATGAGAAGACTGATGCAGCTTATCTACTATAGAGGTCATAGAAAGATCGCATATATACATGGAGAGAGCAATGAGGTTACAGGCGGACGAGTAAACGCATATAAAACATTCATGCAGGAGCATGGTCTGCCAGTACCGAGTGAATATCTCTACACCTGTCCTTATAGAGACTATGAGCGCGGCAGTGCACTGACAAAAGCAGTACTTGCTCTGCCAAACAGACCTTCATGCATCGTCTATCCTGATGACCTGACAGCTGTGGGCGGACTCAATATGATGCAGGAGTCGGGCATGGTGATCCCGAGAGATATTTCGATTGCCGGCTATGACGGATTGAACCTGGTTAATATCGTTAGGCCGCGCATCGCGACGATCAGACAGGATACAGTATCGATGGGAATACAAGCTGGCAACAAACTGATCAACAGAATTGAATTTCCAGATGCCACGCCAGTAGCTGAAACAGTAATAGTAGATGGAATGGTAGAGCCTGGTGAATCGCTTGCCGTAATTAATGTTTCGAAGCATCACAACTGAATTAAGTTAATTAGCAGACCGGATCAACAGGTCTGTAATTATAAAAACAAATCCTAAGGAGGAAACTGAAATGAAAAGAAGCAAAATCATACTTAGCCTCATGCTAAGTATCGTACTGGCAATCAGTCTTCTGGCAGGCTGCGGCGGCAATGAGACCACAACCGCACCGGCTGCAGACACAACCACAACCACGGCAGCTCCAGCTGACGACACAGACGAAACCACAGCGGCACCAGATGCAAGTGGTGATGGCTATGCAGGCGAGCTGACACTGATGCACTTCTCAACCTCTGAAGAATCACAGGGCAATGGTGGATCGGACGGATTCCGTACAGTTATCGCTAACTGGGAAACCGCAAATCCTGATATCGCTCTGAATCAGACAGTACTGGCAAATGATGAGTACAAAACTCAGGTCGCTACTCTGGCATCAGCTGACGATCTTCCTGACGTCTTCCTGCTTCAGGGCATGAACACCAAGCTATGGGCAGAGCAGGGTCTGATCATGGACATGACCAAGATCATTGAAGATTCTCCTCATTATGCTGATTACAACACTTCCTACTTCACACCTTTTACCGATGGCGATAAAATCTATGGTCTTCCTGTTCTGACAGGCGGTACATGTACAGTTATCGTTTATGACAAAGCTGCATGGGCAGAAGCTGGCTTCGAAGAATTCCCGAAAACATGGGCAGAAGTCGAAGAAGCAAATGAATACTTCACAGCTAACGGCTATACAGAGAGTATTGCTTTTGGTAACAGTGGTAAATGGCAGATGAACTCCTGTTTCCTGTCAACACTGGGCGATCGTTTCACAGGTCCTGAGTGGTTCCAGTCCATAATTGACAAGGGCGGCGCTGCTTTTACAGACGAACCTTTTGTTAAGGCTCTTGATTACACAGGTATGCTTTTCCAGTCTGGTGTCTTCAATGATGACTTCAATGCTATCAATAACGAAGATGCTAGAGAGTACTACATCTCAGGCGAAACCCCTGCGTTCATCGGCGGTAACTGGGACGTAAGTTATATCGGTGCTACACTGCTCGAAACAGATCCTGAGCGTTATGAGAACACTGGATTCGCGGTTCTTCCTCAGCCTGAAGGCGCAACCGGTTCTGAGAATTCACAGAATATCGGTCTGGGCTATGCTGTAGCAATAAACTCCAAGCTGGCTGATGATGCTGACAAGCTCGCAGCAGCAATCGATCTGGCTTATTATGTAACAGGTCCTGATTTCGCATCATATGTTGCTGAGAACTATGCTCTTGGCGGTCTGACACAAGTATCAAATGTTGATCTGAGCGCTTTTGATCAGTTCACACAGGACTTCTACAACTACTCTTATATTGATACAGCAGCTTGTGAGATCTATGACTCATATGTCGACGGCGCTGTATGGGATGTTCTCAATACTGAGCTTCAGAATCTGACCAACGGTTCAACCGATGGTGCAACTGTTGCACAGCTGACACAGGAGGCCTACGAGGCTAACTACTAATAATTTCTGTCATACAGGGTTCATCTCCGACGTAATAAAAACATCATTCAAGTTATGAACCCTGAGTAGTTCCGATCCTGCCGGGCAATTAGCCCGGCAGGACGGAAATAATAATTTACCTGCATAGAATGAAAAGGGAGACAGCTCGCTCCCTTTTTGCAGGCAAAAGGAGGCTGGCTTGTGCTAACGAGGAGACCCCCATTAAGAGTCATTATCGGATACCTGATGATTCCGCTGGCTCTTTATATCTTTGCTGTGTTCATACCACTAATGACCGCAGCATTTTACAGTCTATTTGAATGGAAGGGCGGACCGAATAAAACATTTATCGGTGTAGCCAACTATGTCACATTGATCAAGGACAAAGTATTCTGGCTTTCGTTTTCTCATAATTTGTACTTGATTCTTCTATGTGTGATCGGTCAGGTGGGTATTGCTTTTGTCTTCGTTATGATGATCAATACCAGATCTGTAAAACTGAAAAGTATTCATAGAACTTTTGGCTTCTTCCCCAGCACGATCGCTGCGGTTTATGTAGGTTTCATCTGGACTATGATTTATGATAGCAGAAGAGGTGTTTTGAACTGGTTGTTGGCTTTGATAGGCCGTGATGATCTCAAGCAGGTTTGGCTGAACAATTCTGACCTTGTTATGACACTGGTATCAATACCTCTGATTTGGCAATATATCGGCTACTACATGCTTATATTGCTCTCCGCAACATCCTCTATCGATAAGGAAATATTTGAATCGGCTGAGCTCGATGGCGCCAACGCGGTCCAACGCTCTATCCATATAGTTCTGCCGATGATCAAAAGCACTATAATCGTCTGTCTGGTCCTCTGCGTATCAGGCAATATGAAAGTCTTCGACAACATCTTCGTCATGACATCCGGCGGTCCTGGCAATGACTCAATGGTTATGGCGATGTACGGCTATAAGATATCCTTCATTCAGCAGAATATGGGATATGGCAGTGCCATATCTGTCGGGATATTCGTTCTAGGATTACTGGTTATCGGCGCTATGCAGCTGTTTTCCAATAAATTCAGTAAGGATTGATATGGTGATTAATTATGTCTGAAAAAGCATATGGAATGACCGTTGGTAAAAAAGTCGGCAATGGCTTCATGGCTACTATTTTGAATACGATTATGATCGTGTTTTCATTGTCCTGTATTTTTCCGCTGGTCTGGATGTTCTACTCATCTCTTAAACTAAAAAGAGAATTTAATGCCAACATTGTTGGCTTGCCACCGGCACCGACTCTTGATAACTATAAGCAGATTCTGACTAATGCGGATTATCATATTGCTGACTCGATGATCAATAGTGTGCGAACAACAATATTATCTGTTTTTCTGATAGTTATGTTTGGCTTTGTTGTTGGCTACATACTAGCAAGAGTCAAGTTTAAGGGTAATAGAATAATCTGGTTGATGCTCTTAATGGGTATGTTGATTCCAGTTCATTCACTTCTGGTTCCAATCTATATAGTTTTCAACAGGACTGGGTTAAATAATCAATGGTATACACTCCTGATACCTTATATCGCTTTCGGAATGCCGATTGCTGTCTTCCTGATTCACAGTTACCTAAAAGGTATACCGATAGCTCTGGAGGAGGCTGCCTCAATCGATGGCAGCGGCTTCACCGGTACATTGTTTAAAATCATTATGCCAATCTGCAGGCCTGTCATGGTAACTATCGCAATCATCCAGACCTTTGCTTGTTGGAATGAGTTCTCATTTGCATTAGTTCTACTTCGTGATGTTGGTCTGCATACTGTTCCACTGGCTATGACCCAGTTTACCGGACAGTTCTCATCTGACTACCCTAAGATCATGGCAGCCATGCTGATCACCATGTCGCCAATTGTTATAATGTACTTTGGCTTCAGCAAGAATATCATAAAAGGAATGGTTGCCGGCGTAGTTAAGGGCTGATAATCTAAATGCATAAGGCGGCCGGATAAGGATATTTATACCTCTATCCGGCTGTTTTAATTTTGTGAAATACGAGGGATTGTAGTATGACAGAAAAAGAATTAAGAGCTCTGCTTGAGGATATGTCGCTAAGGGAAAAAATAGGTCAACTGACGCAGCTCGATGCCAGCGTTTTCAACGATGAAGGACCAGTCACAGGACCTGCTTCAGAGCTGGGCTTAAACGATGACGATGCATATCTCTGTGGCAGTGTGCTTGGTCTTACCGGAGCAGCAGAAACAGAAGCTCTGCAAAAAATGTGCATGGCTAAGCAGCCACACGGTATACCTCTGCTGCTGATGGCAGATATTATCAATGGCTATAAAACCATTTTCCCGATTCCGCTGGCTCAGGGCTGCAGCTTCGAACCGGAAGCAGCACGCAAAGTGGCAGAAATCATGGCAAAAGAATCAGCCGCCGCAGGTCTGCATGTTACCTTCGCGCCGATGGTAGATCTGGTCAGAGATGCCCGCTGGGGTCGTGTTATGGAATCAACAGGTGAGGACCCCTATCTCAATTCATTGATGGCCGCGGCTATGGTAGAAGGTATACAAGGCCAGGAAAATAGTTATGAGGATCGGCTTGCTGCCTGTACTAAACATTTTGCTGCTTATGGAGCACCCATAGCGGGCAAAGAATATAACAATGTCGAACTGTCAGAGCGTTCGTTGCGTGAGGATCATTTGCCATCATATAAGGCGGCAATAGATGCTGGCACAGCCATGATGATGACATCATTTAATACGCTTGACCGCGTGCCGGCGACGGCCAGCAAGTGGCTGATGCGTAAGATACTGCGTGAAGAGATGGGCTTCAATGGTGTATTGATTTCCGATTGGAACGCCATAGGCGAGCTTATAGGCCATGGAGTAGCTCAAGATCCTAAGAGCGCTGCTGAACTGGCAATAACTGCCGGAGTCGATATGGACATGATGAGCTTCAGCTATGCTTGCGGCCTGGAAAAACTTGTTGAAGAGGGCACTGTATCAGAGCAGCTGATCGACGAATCAGTCTGGCGTCTGCTGCAGCTTAAAAACCAAATGGGCCTTTTCGAAAATCCTTTCCGTTCAGCCAGCACTCAGCAAGAATCAGAGCTGATATTATCTGCTGAACATCGCCTGGCAGCAAGAGAGGTTGCAGCGAAAACCTTTGTGCTCCTTAAGAATGAGGATCAGTTGCTGCCACTGGAGCAAGATGACTCTGTTGCTTATATCGGGCCTTATATTGAGGAGAAATCAATACTTGGAGCCTGGAGTTTCTTCGGCAAAACCGAGGATTGTGTTTCAATCAGAGAAGCCGTTGAAGCAAGGGGCGTTCAGGCTGAGTACGCGCACGGCTGCGGAGTCTTGAATCCAGGACAGGCCATATATGGTTTCAGGTATGATACTGAGAGCAATCTGACAGAAGCAGAAACAGAAAAAATGATAGCTGATGCTGTCGCACTTGCTGCCAATAAGACCAAGGTCGTTATAGCTCTGGGCGAATCAAATCTGCAGACAGGCGAGGGCGGCAGCCGAGGGGACATCACTATCCCTGATATTCAGAAAAAGCTGCTTGAAGCTATCTATGCAGTCAATAAAAATATTGTTGCGGTCATATTTGCAGGCCGTCCGCTCGATATCCGTGATATCAAGGATAAAACAAAATCTATTCTCTATGCCTGGATGCCAGGCACTGAGGGCGGCAGCGCGATCGTCGATATGCTCTATGGCGATACTGCGCCTCAGGGCAAGCTGTCAATGTCCCTTCCCTACAGCGTAGGTCAGGTGCCGGTATTCTACAGTGAGCTCAGGACGGGCAGACATACAGAAGATGGAGCAGAACCGACAAACCGCTTCCTGACAAAATACTGCGACATACCAAATGACCCGCTCTATCCCTTCGGATTCGGGCTCAGCTATACTGATTTCAGCATATCACCAGTAAGACTTAGTTCAGATCAGCTGACCTTAGACACAACGGTAAAAGCCGTGGCCACAGTGAAAAATATCGGCAACAGGGAAGGGGTTGAGACGATTCAACTCTATATCCGGGATGAATTCGCCAGTGTTGCCAGACCTCTGCGTGAGCTCAAGGGTATAAAACAAGTTAAACTCGAACCCGGTCAAGAAGCAGAGGTTGAGTTCGAGATCGATACCAATATGCTTCGCTTCTATGATATAAACATGGAATATAAGGCACAACATGGTGACTTCACAGTCTGGATCGGCAATAACAGCAAAACGGATAATAGCGTCTGTTTTACATTGAACTGATCAAGAACGCAGGAGGTAATACAAATGAAATTTACTGAGGGATTCTGGCTTCGCAGTGAACTGGCGAATGCGCTCTATGCTTCTGAGGCCTATGAAATGCAGCCAATAGATAATGGCATGCGTATTCTGGCACCGGTCGCTAAAATAGACTCGCGCGGAGCGACGCTCAATCAGCCGACGATTACCCTGGAGTTCAGAGCGACCGGCAAAAACGCTGTCACGATCAGAGCCTGGCACTTTGCCGGCTATGATACTGGCCTGCCGCGTTTTGAGACTAATGAAACAGACCGGGAAGTCATTTTAAACGAAACAGAGAATGAGTATCGGATGAGCTTCGATGATCTTACAATTGTCGTAACAAAATATCCCTTCGGCTATCGTTTCGAATCTCAAGGGAAAATTATAACAGAATGCGGCTTCCGCAATCTTGGCTATATGCGCTGGAACAGGCAGCCTTCAACTATGCTGCCTCAATCCAATTATCTTGATGAAACGCGCTGTGAACCTTATATGCTGACCGAGCTATCGGTTGGTCCGGAGGAGAGCATATATGGATTGGGCGAGCGGTTCACCGCTTTTGCCAAGAATGGCCAGACTGTTCAGACCTGGAATGAAGATGGCGGCACTGCCTCAGATATAGCCTATAAATCTGTTCCGTTCTATCTTAGCAATCGCGGTTATGGTGTATTTGTAAATCATACCGGTAATGTATCCTTCGAAGTAGCAAGTGAGAAGGTCGGTTATGTTGGTTTCTCTGTTCCCGGCGAGGCGTTGGAGTACACATTCTTATATGGACCGGATCTGCATGATGTTCTCAGATCTTATACTGATCTTACAGGTAAACCCGCTCTGCCGCCGGCCTGGTCTTTTGGACTCTGGCTGTCGACATCCTTTACCACCAATTATGATGAAGATACAACCAGCTCATTTATCGAGGGTATGGCCGAACGCGATATTCCACTGAGTGTCTTCCATTTTGACTGTTTCTGGATGCGTGAGTTCCGTTGGTGTGATTTCGAATGGGATGAGCGTGTGTTCCCGGATACAAAGGGTATGCTGCAGCGCTACAAGGATAGAGGCCTCAAGATTTGTGTCTGGATAAATCCATATGTAGCGCAGAATACTGAAATGTTCAATGAGGGCATGCGCGAGGGCTATCTGCTTAAACGAGCCGATGGCAAAGGTGTCTGGCAAACTGACAACTGGCAGGCCGGCATGTCTGTTGTTGACTTCACGAATCCTGCTGCCAGTGCCTGGTATTGTGCTAAGCTAAAACGACTGATCGACCTCGGTGTCGACTGCTTCAAGACAGATTTCGGTGAGAGAATACCAGTAAATGTAGCCTACTATGATGGCAGTGATCCGGTCGCCATGCATAATTACTATACATTCATCTATAACAAGTATGTATTTGAGCTGCTGCAGCAGGAAAAAGGTGAGAACGAAGCCGTTCTTTTCGCCCGTAGTGCGACAGCTGGTTCACAACAGTTCCCGGTCCATTGGGGCGGCGATTGTATGGCCACCTATCCCTCGATGGCTGAGACCCTGCGCGGGGGCTTGTCTTTTGCCATGAGCGGATTCTCCTTCTGGAGTCACGATATCTCAGGCTTTGAGAGTACAGCCACACCGGATCTTTATAAACGCTGGGCCGCCTTCGGCCTGATGTCGACCCATAGTCGTCTGCATGGTTCGACCAGCTATCGTGTGCCCTGGCTCTTTGACGACGAAGCAAATGAAGTAGTCAGCTCTTTTACTAAGCTTAAATGCAGGCTGATGCCCTACATTTTCAGCAAGTCAGTACAGGCCCATCGCGAAGGGGTACCGGTCATGAGGCCAATGGTGCTTGAGTTTACAAATGATCCTGCGGTCCGTTATCTTGATCTGCAGTATATGCTTGGTGAATCACTGCTGGTCGCGCCGGTATTCTCGGCTGACAGCCAAGTTCGCTTCTATCTTCCAGATGGACGGTGGACCGATCTTCTGAGCGGTCAGGTTCGGAAGGGAGGACGCTGGTTCGAAGCTGAATACGATTATTTCTCGATGCCGCTCTATGTACGCGAAAACAGTCTTATGCCGATAGGTATGATCTCTGAGCGCCCGGACTACGATTATGAAAAAAATCTCGAGCTGCATTACTATCTGCCTGTTGCAGATGGAAGCGCAAACCGTGAGATCGTTGATGTAAAGGGCAATTCAGTTACTATTATAAAAGCTTCACGCCAGGGTGATACAATCAAGTTTGAGGGACTTATGCCTGATGCCGGCTGGAAAATTGTTCTTCATAATGGAGCAGAAGAGATAAAAACTATACTGGCAAAAGAAGAGTCGATGATAATAAAGCTTTAGAAATTGCAACGTAAATAGGGGCGAACTGCTTTAGGAGGCTACACATGAAGATTACGATCATTGGTGCTGGCAGCAGTTATACACCTGAGCTGATCGAGGGGTTGATAGCCCGTTGTGATTCTTTGCGCGTAGATGAGATCGCACTTGTAGATATCGAGT
>JAAYFZ010000148.1 GCA_012727965.1 Clostridiaceae bacterium | reverse complement strand
GACAAAAATCATCATGAATAAAAAGTATCTTTGCTTCCCGGCTGCCTTCAGCGGCCGCGAAGCTTCTATAAAAATCATGTCTGGTGACGAGCTTATCCAGGAGATAAGCCTCTGGATCTCACCTGAGTATACAAATATTTTCGACAGGCCTGGATTTATGGGTTGGATCGATCTTTCTGCATATCAGGACAGAGAAATCACGATTGTAGGTGATATAACCGAAGAATGGCTGGAATATCTATATCAGGATGACCGTAAACCAACAGTGATCGACAGAGGAGAGAGACCTCAAATTCATTACACAGCAAGTCAAGGCTGGATCAATGACCCCAATGGCCTGATTATTTACGATGGAATATATCATCTGTTTTATCAATATAATCCTTATAGCAAGAGCTGGGGGAATATGCACTGGGGACATGCAACAAGCAGAAACCTTGTAGATTGGCAGGAACACGATCCGGCTATTTTCCCCAATGAGTTTGGTGTTGCCTTCTCAGGCTGCGCGGTTACGGACAGTAACAATATTTCCGGACTTGGACAAGATGCTATCCTTCTCTATTACACAGCATTTCTTGAGGGCAGCGCAACCTTCCCCGAAAGTGTATCAACTGTCAGACGCTATTACTCAACAGATCATGGACAATCGTTTCAACATGATCCGGATTTTTGTATAGCTCAGATAACACCTGGCAACCGGGATCCAAAAATTTTCTTCCATGACGAGACCGGAGCCTGGATCATGGTCATATTTCTCGAGAAGCACGAGTTTGCGATACTTAAGTCAGATGATCTCAATAACTGGACTGTCATACAGAAATTTTCACTGGAGGATGCCTGGGAATGTCCTGACTTATTTCGCCTGAACGATCCTGAAACAAACAAATCTCATTGGGTGTTCTGGACAGCAGATGGTTTCTACTATGTAGGTGATTTCGATGGCCAGTCTTTTACCAATATCAGTGGTAAAAAACAATCGTCTGTTACACCTCTACCCTATGCCGCACAGACTTTTTTCAATACGGCAAATCGCGTGATCAGCTTGAGCTGGCTGCGTACAGCCAACTATTATTCACCTTATACAGGAATGATGTCACTGCCAAAAGAACTAGCTCTGCAGCGTTCTGAGTCTGGGCTGGTCCTGGAGCAACATTTCGTCAGAGAAATTTGCTCGCGCTTGGTCACGACGGCAGCGAATACTCTTACCGACCGCTTCGATCATGTACATATCGGCGGCGCTTTTCAACTGAAATTCGAGATAGATCGTGGAATTGCCTCATCCGATCCAGATACGGCTGAGGTTGATATACTTGAGCGCAAGCTGACGTTGGATTTTCGTGCCAGAACATGCACGATCGGCAATACTGTCTTCAGGATTCCTGATAAACAGCTTCTTGATTTCGATATTTTCGTCGATCACGGCGTTATTGAGATTCTTGTAAATTCAGGAACTATCTATGCAGCTACTGAGTTCTATTTTGCCAGTCTAACTGGTAATATCCGCATGAACACCAGCTCAGGCAATATTTTCAGAAATATTGAGATCAATGATTTTGTACGTAACGAGGATTCCGGGGAACAAACTGAATAATAGGCTATAATATATTTTATAGTTAGAAGTTAAACACTAGATAAATCATACTCGATCCGATAGAGGACTGGAGGAGATTTTATGAAAATACTTTTTATATCTGTTCATGGTGATCCCCTGGCCAAGCTAGGCAGCTCTCAGGCCGGCGGGCAAAATAATTATGTCAGACAGATAACGACCGCACTGGAAAATCGAGGCCATCAAATTGACGTGGCGACTCATAGGAATAACAAGAAAAACAAAGCAACATCATTCTATGGTCAGAATATCAGAGTCCTGCGTATTGCTGCCGGCCAGCACAAGTATGTCAAAAAAGATCTGATGTTTGACCTGCTTCCGGACTTCTTCGCCGAACTGGAACAGCGAACTGATTTAGCGTCTTATGATCTCGTACATACAAATTATTGGCTGAGCGGCACAGTTGGACTAATGATCAAAGAGAAATACAATAAGCCTTTGATTCATACATCGCACTCGCTTGGTCATGTAAAAGCCCGCGTCACAGGCGTGCGGGATGAAAACAGACTTAAGTCAGAGAATATCATTCTGCGGACAACAGATAGAGTTATCGCTACAACAAATGACGAAAAAAATAAGATCATTAAAATCACACATGACAATAGTCAGGTAAGTGTTGTGT
>JAAYFZ010000147.1 GCA_012727965.1 Clostridiaceae bacterium | reverse complement strand
TGACTATGCTTAATCACATTTGTCAGAGCTTCCTTAATGATTGCGATAATCGCATTTCTAGTCTCTTGTTCTGGTATATTGCTGATATTGTAATCTAGTTCGAGCGGACAAAATTCGAAGCCTGCAGTCAAACGTTTGATCTCCTGTTCGAAGGGCAGAGAATGGCCATAAAGATTATGGATACTATCACGAATATTGTCCATACCTTCGGTCAGTGTCGAAGAAACACTCTCAATTTGTTGTGCGGCCTGGTCGTCGCGGCAGATCGTTTTCAGAGCCCCTAGCTGAATAATTGCCCGCGACAGCTGATGACCTAGATTGTCATGGATCTCATGAGCTATTCTATTGCGCTCTTTTAACCTTGCCATATCGATTTCTATATTCTGGCGCTCAATCAGATCACGCTGTTTCTGCTTAAGGCTCATACTGGTTTCATGAGCATCATCTCTAGTTCGAAATGCCTGCTCACGCCAATTTCTCATAGTTTCTGTTCGGCGGGCGAACAGCCAGGCCAACAGTACAAGAAGAATAAGTTGAAAAGGCACTGCAGTCTCTAAATCAGCATAATGATAGAAGACAGGCACCGCTGCGGCTAGAGCAAAAAGTGGTTTCCCGGATAAAAACAGATCTAGACAGATCAGAGGAATAAAAAACAGCAATTCTGAAAAAAACACAGAAGTAAGTATATACACTAACGCCAGAGCGACTCTCCAGCCGACTCTATCGAGCAAGCTGCCGGCAGCGCTGATAATGATGGTTATGATAACGGGTACGGCTCTAAACTGCCCTGAGGCAGTATTTAAATAGAAGGATGTACATATCAGTAGAAATATTAATTTATCTGGCAGAACACTCATCAGCACTTCCCTCCTGTAGTTGATAATACAGCAGCAGATGTCAGCGGACAAGCAATGACATTTGTAACTGCCATTTGGGAAGAGCATCACTTTTACCAGATATGAAAAAGATGCATGATATAAGCAGGAATTAATATTCTAAGGAGGCGTCATAAAATGGTTGTAAAAATAGAAAATCTAGTTAAGCGTTATGGAGATTTATTAGCTCTTGATCATTTCGAGCTTTCCGTCAAACAGGGAGAGATATTCGGATTACTTGGACCAAATGGTTCAGGCAAAACAACAGCGATTCTGTGTATGCTGGCACTACTCAAATTCAGCAAAGGCAGCGTTGAGCTTTTCGGTCGCGAGATGCGGCCTGATGCCTATGATATCAAGCGAGATATTGGTATCATCATGCAAAATGTGGCGGTCTATGAGGAACTGACAGTTTACGAAAATATTGACTACTTCTGTGGTCTCTATGTAAGTGACAAGTCAGATAGACAGGCCCTGGTCGAAGAAGCTATCAGCTTCGTTGGGCTGGAGGATTTTCGCAAATTTTATCCAAAAAAGCTCAGCGGCGGTCTGCTAAGAAGGCTAAACATTGCCTGCGGAATCGCTCATAAACCTAAGCTGATAATTCTTGACGAGCCAACAGTTGCCGTCGATCCTCAGAGCAGAAATAAAATCCTTGAAGGTATCGTCGAGCTTAATCGCCAAGGAGCTACAATTATTTACACATCCCACTATATGGAGGAAGTTGAGCAGATCTGCTCTAGAGTAGCGATTATGGATAAGGGCAAGGTTATAGCTTCGGGTACAACATCCGAGCTGAAAAATATGATCAGAACCGGCGAGAAAATAACGATCGAGCTGCTCGATACTGCTATTGCAGATATCGCTAAGACTACGGATAAAATCAGCACTCTGCCGTCTGTTTTGTCAACCACTCATAACGGGACCTCGATCCAGGCAAGATCTGAGCAGAACAGACATAGTCTTTCATCAGTTATCCAGCTCCTTAATCAGGATAGTATTGCTTATGGAAGAATCTTCTGTGAACTGCCTACGCTAAATGATGTCTTCCTAGAGATGACCGGCAAGCATCTCAGAGATCAGCAGGGGGTGTGACCGGATGTTTCGACATATTTTCTACTATAGACTTCTTAGCGGTCTACGAGACCGGCAGACACTTTTCTGGGCCTTTCTCTTCCCGATTTTGCTGGCAACTTTGTTCAGCTTCGCTTTTACCGATCTCAATGCTGATGAAATATTCAACCAGGTAGATATCGCTGTAATAGAAAACGATGCCTGGACGCAGGATCAAATGTTTCAGCAGGTCATCAATGAGCTGTCAGAAGGTGATGACGCGCTCTTTTCCACACAGCTCTTGACTGTCAGTCAGGCGGACGAATTATTACAAGATGACCAGATAACGGGCTATATCATACCAGGCAGCACACTCGAAATAGTAATTAAGTATTCCGGGATGCGTCAGTCTATGCTGAAGGTTTTTGCTGACGAATATATGCAGACCAGCGCAACTATCGCCAAAATATTGCAGGATGATCCTCAAACTGATATCAGGGTACTAATGCCTGACACCTCAGGCATGGTCGAGGATAAGCCTGCCAGTAGTTCAGCACCCGATAACACTTATGTTTACTACTATGCACTGATAGCAATGGCCTGTCTCTATGGCGGTTTCTGGGGTTTTCGTGAAGTTATGGCGGCAAAAGCCAACCTTTCAGCTCAGGGTGCCAGAGTTAGTGTCTCGCCTGTTAATAAGTTAAGACAGTTCATCTACGCCATGAGCGCGGCATTTCTGATACATTTCGCTTCAATTATAGTCCTGTTGCTGTATCTAACGCAGATAATAGGCATCAATTTCGGGAGTCAGATCGGCTATATTGTTCTAGCCAGCTTCTTCGGCAGTTCTCTGGGAGTAAGTATAGGTGCTCTTATCTGTGTTGTCGGAAATCACGGTGAAGGTGTCAAATCAGCAATCCTGATAGGTTTTTCCATGTTGATGAGTTTCTTCTCAGGTCTGATGATTGCTGACATAAAATATGTAGTTATTAAACGTTTTCCACTAATGCGCTGGATCAATCCGGCAAATCTGATTAGTGACGCTTTCTATAGTCTGTATTACTACGATACTATGCAGCGTTACTGGCAGAATATCATAGCAATGCTGGTATTCCAGCTGATTGTAGGCTCAATTATAGTAATGGTCATGAGGAGGCAGCGATATGCAAGTATTTAAAGCATGTTTAAAAATAATCCGGCACAATCTGCCGTCCATGATGATTTTTCTCGGCGTTTTCATAGCCTTTGTCATGATGGTGACTCTTTTTAACCCACAGGCAGAAGCAGTGGATTTCACAGCTTCCCGGCCGCGTATGGCAATAATAAATGATGATAGCGGTCAGCCGATTTCAGATGGTCTTGAAGAGTATTTGTACGCCTCAGCTACACCAGTAGAGATAAAAAGCGACAGCGATAGTATTCAGGACGCTTTGTTCTTCCGTGATGTTGTTTACATTTTACGGATACCTGCAGGCTTCGGCGAAAGCTTCATCGCCGGAAATGACAGTCTTAAGCTGATCAGAACAACTCTTCCCGACTCTTATCAGGGGGTCTATTCTGATCAACTGATCACGCGTTATCTGGATGCAGCCTCTAGATATTTGCAAACAGACTCCAGCAGAGACCTTCAGCAGACAGTCGCTAATATTCAGCGTGATCTTGACTTGGAGGCTGAGGTAACTTTAAGTTCTCATGAAATTGATAATGGTTTCAGCTCGATGATCTATTACTACACTTTCATGGCTTATTCACTTACCGCTGTTATGATCCTCGGTGTTTCATCGATTATGATGGCATTTCAGCAAAGAGACATTCGTTTACGAAACTTAAGCTCTCCAGTGAAAATATCAAGTTATAGTATGCAGCTGGTATTGGGCAATTTCTTCTTCTCTGTTATCGCGGCAATAATACTAAGTCTGGCCAGTCTCGTCTTCTTCCAGGATTTCGCTGATTTCAGGCGCTGGCTTCTGCTTGTTCTTAATACACTTATTTTTGCCGTTACTATGATGATTCTAAGCTTCCTGTTAAGCCAGTTCATACGCAGCAGAGCAACGCAGCAGGTCGCTGCTAATGTCGTTGCTTTGGGTACATGTTTTATCAGTGGTGTATTCGTGCCACAGGAAATGCTTGGCAGCAGCGTACTTGCCGCCGCTAGCTTCACACCAACATATTGGTATGTCCGTGCTGTTCGCATGATTCAGCATATGTCTACAGGCGGATCGAACGAGCTAACAAGCTATACGAACTCTTTGCTTATTCAAATAGTTTTTGCTCTCGCGTTTCTAACAGTTGCTCTTGTTATCTCCAGGCAAAGAAGACAGTCTGACACAGTCTGAGCCTCTGTGTATATCATATAAGTATGAGGTCAGACTATTTGTCGGCGGCTAGTGCTTTATGTGAACTCCTGAGTGCCGGATAAAGGCCTGAATATATCTCAAACAATCTGTCATAAACCGGAACCCATTTAGCTTCTGGAGCTGTTGCCTCAATCTCTTTGATATATTTAAGGCCTTGTTGGATACTTCCAAACAATCCTGCGCCAGTTCCTGCTATGATGGCTGCACCAAGTGTGGTCGCATCTTCGGAGGGTACATCTACTCTGATAATCTCGGCAGGGATAGTACTGGCCAGGATCTGGCGCCAAATCTCACTTCGGCCGCCACCGCCGATCAAGCTGACACGATTTATCGCGATGCCATTCTCGCGATGAACCTCAGCAATATGCCTAAGTGCGAAGGCTACACCCTCCAGAATCGACCTTAGCCCATGTTCACGGCCATGTTTCTTATTGAGGCCGAAGAAAACACCCTGAGTGTCAGGGTCATAGATTGGTGATCTCTCACCATCGAGATAAGGCAGGAAAATCAGATTATCCGAACCGGCTGGAGCCGAAGCCGCAAGCTCATCGAAATCTCTCATATTTGGAATCGCAAAAAATCTCTGAGCGAAATCAGTTGATCGACCGCAATTTTGCGTGGTTCCGTAAGTACTGACAGCACTACCGTCGGCAGTGATAATATTGAAGCTCCTTCTGTGTTTATCAAAAATCGGTTTGTCATTTACCGCAGCAATCCAGGCTGTTGTTCCCATACAGCAATATATATCACCAAGCGAGCCTGCAGCAGAGCCAATGGCAGAACATGCTCCATCACCAGAGCCTGCCATCACAGGGATACCGGAATTAATTCCCAGAAATTTCGCCGCCGATTCGGACAGACTGCCAATTTGATCTGTACCAGCATGTAGCTCCGGCATTTTATTTATGTCCAAATCTAGTTCATTGAATAATTCTTGCGGGTATTTGCGCGTAGAAATATTAATCAAACCAGCATGAGAAGCATCAGAATAATCTGTCTTATTGAAACAGCTTGTAAGAAAACCAGAAATGTAATCTTTTGCATTTAGGAAGCAGGCTGTTTTGTTATACAAATCCGGATGGTTATCTCTAAACCAGAGAATTTTTGCCAAAACTGATGCAGCACTAAGAATATTTCCAGTTAGGTAATAGAAATTGTCTGAACCTATTAGAGCTTCGATCCTATCATATTGTGATCTTGCCCTGGTGTCGGAATGAAGCATATGATCTGCCAGCGGGCGACCGGCTCTATCAACCGGTAAACATCCCATCATATGTCCTGTTACCGCAATACCGGCGACATCTAACATCTCCTGTGGGTAACTTGCTCTGATGCCCGCGCAGTTTCTGCCGATTATTTCCAGCCAGTCTGAGGCATCCTGAGTAGCGAGGCCACCAGCTCCAGTTACAGTATTCACTCGCTCATGGGCAGAATCTATTACAGCCATGTTATCTGCAAAAAGAGAAACCTTAACTGTTGTTGTCCCTAAATCTATAGCTAAAATAGTCATCTTCGTTTCCTCTCCAGCTCTTTGGTCTTCTGATCAACTTCTCTTTTGAAACCTTGAACAAATACTTTTCTGTCCCATTTTTTCGGGAAGAACTGCATTTTTCCTCTCATATGAGCTTCTAGAAGCATAGCAATTTCTTTTGCCTGTACCTGTCTGTTGCTGTTCATCATATACTTCGCTGTACCAGGCTCAGTATAATAGTATCTGTAGATAGCACCATAAGCGTCACCTAGACCAAATAAATGACCAGCCTCATGCGCAGCCATACGTTCAAACCAAGGAATTGATCCGGGTTTACATGGAGGCATGACCATAATGCCGGGAGCAAAACGGCTCCAATTAGTTCCAAGACTCTCCCACTGACCAGTTCTAAATATACCCCATAGTCTTCTATACCAGGGGCTTATCACATGCGCAGGCATGATACGCATCGACTTTATCTTGATCAACACGGCTCTCTGTCTGTTTTTGCCAATGGGATCAAGTAATCTTGTGGTCAGATCATCCGGAACCAATATCCTTCTGATATTTACGACAACCCGTGTTTTGATATAGCCCTTGTATCTTTTTGATCTCAGCCGATAATCACCTGACCACTTCCTGATAATACCTGCTTCGATCAGATCAGCCTGACTCATTCCATCAACGATCCATGGTTTGAGAGCTGTTTTGTTATATCGGAAGAATGCATCGATGAAAATTGTATTGCCCTTTACCTCGACCTGGATTGGCTGTCCAGTGACAGCAAAATTCTGGGGACTATAGAAATCCTCTAGTATTCGCATTTGTGTATTTCCAATTCATACATCAGTTGTTCGACAGTTTCCTCAAGGGTATTACCTGCGGTATTGACTCTGATATCTGCATATCTGGCATATAACGGCAAGCGAAATGACATAAGTTCATCAATCGTTTGTCCTGCTGCCATTGCAATGCCACGGCTCTTAATATTCTTTAGTCTTCTCTTCAGTATATCAAGAGGAACATCCAGCCATACTAAAATACCAAGTGATTTAAGATAACGCATGGCATATTCTGATAAAACTGCACTGCCGCCAGTGGCTATAACCATAGGAATATTGTCAGTAGGCAGGTTTAGGAGAACATCCTCTTCTAGATTAAGAAATTCTGTCATACCTCGCTGATCTATAATTCTCTGTAGAGTTAAGCCTGCTTTTTTCTGAATGATAAGATCAGTATCTATGAAGTCACAGCAAATACTTCTGGCCAACAATAAACCGGCAGTGCTCTTGCCACTGCCAGGCATCCCGATAAGTATGATTTTATCAACTGTTGCCATGATCAACCTCTCGAATCAAAAAGATTATAGAAATTATATCATAGGCGCTTTTTTAATACTCCATACTGAGAATAAAGCGCTATAATAATCTCACAATACTTGTTAGATATCTACTAATTGCGAGGATCACATGGAAAACATCAAAATTAGCAAACAGATTTATTTATTGTTTGCGTTCTTTTTGGCATATAGCTTTTCAGCACTCCTGCAACTGGAAAATGCAGCGAATATTCTTTCTGCAGCTATTTTACTTATTTCATTTGCAATCATCCATTATTCGCTCATAGATAATTCAAAATCCAGAGGATCAAAAGGCGGTTGGTTCAACAAGTACAATTCTGCCTGGAAATTGTTGGCACTAAGCATTCTTTGGTGGGCTCTAGCAGATATTCTCTGGGCTGTTTTTGCCATCATTTTCACACGAAAACCTGAAGAAATGGATCTTTTCCTCTACTTATATACGGTACCTAACATTTTGATGGCAATAGCAGCGATTGTTTTTCTGGTAAATCAGAGGCAACGCTGGAACTTTTTGATTTTACTGCTTGACGCTTCTGTTACGGTAATCGACAGTGTTGGTGTAATCTGGATTCTTTTTTTCCGCTCACTTGAATCGACAGTTGATTTGTTTGATCCAGTTATTGTAAGTACCTCTATTTACATCATTAGTGATGCCGTCGTTATCACCTGTATATTTATCTGGCTTATGTCAATCAGAGTTCGCAAGGCTCCACCGGCTGGTCATATAATTGCTGCAGCTGTTTTGATCTACTCAGTTACTGATCTGTTTTACGGTTATGCTCTATTCGAAAATCTCTATATACCCAATACATTGATCGATGTAATTTATATGTTATATATTCTATTGATTACTACTGGAATCAGCATGGCGGTTAAACATAATGTTAAGGCCCTTCCGCCGGCCGATACTATCGAAAATTTGAAAACCAATCGCAAGGTTCTACTTCTGTTGTTGAGAAAACAGCAGAGCTTATCAACAGCAATCAGGAGTTAACCAGGCTAGCTCGCGAAGATGATGTAACC
>JAAYFZ010000146.1 GCA_012727965.1 Clostridiaceae bacterium | reverse complement strand
TGATAATTTAATTCATAATGTGCCAGACCTGCCCGGCGGAGCAGGGGATGGGCTCTTGTTCCTATCGTCTGTACTGCTTCTGTCTTGATCCTATAGAGTGAGCTATGCCAGCTGCCGTTTCTGATTTCAACTACATTTTCATTATAGCCTATGGCCGCATTTTTGTAGCCAAGCCAGCGCGTAAATATTACTAGAGGCAGCAAAAGAAGCAGTGACAGCAGCCCAAGGCGGAACCAAATAAGAGAAGGTATAACAACTACCAGCAAAACAATAAGTACAGGTACTATTAAAAATCTTCTCAAGGCCTTGCGTGGTGATGTGTTAAGCTCAGTCACTACTGAATATTCCGGCAGCAAAAGCTGCAGCAAGCTTGCGCTTTCATCGGCTTTTACCAGTGGTAGAAGCAGGGCTGTCTCCTTGTCATCGTCGCCATAACCGATCGACTGAACTTCAATGCTGACCATACCTAGCCTTCTCCGAATCAGGCTCTGTTTGATAATGATCGCATGAATGTTTCTCACAGGCATTGAGAAGCTCTTCTCAGTTAGCAAGCCATAGCGGATATAAAGATGATCGGAGCTTCGGCGCGCACGGAAATGATAGTACTTTATGATCGTCATTAAAATGGTGATTATGTTTGCAATGATATATATAGACAGCATGATGATGATAGCAAAAAGGATCAGCAGAGCAGTCTGCTGACTCATGATTGTTTCAGCTGCACGTTTAAGACCTTTTTCAGCTTGAGAGATCAAATCGTCAGTTAAAAACTCGTCAAAGATTGCAAAGAATGAAATTACAGCCAGAAGTCCAGCCGCGATTTTACTTTTTGTCAGTGCATAGATGATCAGACTGCTAATACCGGCCTGATAGCTTCTTTCTTGTTCTGAATTTTCAGATGATTCATAGTCAGTATCTTCTTCAAGCTCGTTAACACCAAAAAAGGCCGCCGCACTTGGTTTTTTCTCTGACGAGTCAGCGTCGCCGTGATGCCAGGTCTGGTCAGTTTCAGTTATTCGATCTTCAGCAGCAGTAATATTTTCGGTGTTGCCTGGATGTGAACTGATTATACCAGTATTTGAATCCTGTTCTTTTTGTCTGGCTGAATCTGCTAGCTGCAGAATGTGTTTTCGCAGTGTTCTGGCCTGTTCAAGCGAGAAAACAAGATCAAGCTCTGAACTGCTTTTCGCAACCTTAACTGCTCCGGAATCAACCTTGAGTCTGCTGGTTCCAAGCAGCCTCTGAAGGACATTGCGGCTAAGATCAACTGTATTTATTTTTTCGAAAGGTATTGCTGTCTGTTTCTTCCAGAAGACTCCGGTGCTTACAATCAACTGATCCTCACTTGTATAAACAAAGGTACGGCGCCAGAGTAGGATCAGATAACCTGATGCCAATAGAATAATTGCACCGATTCCGACAATGATCCATAACGGGCGCAAATTTCTAAGTGATACAAATAGCAGGATAATTGTTGGAATAAGCTGCTTGAGCATGGTTACTGCGCGCTCGAAAATCATGGAAAAATGACATCTGACCGGTTCCATCAGCTATTTTCTCCATTATTGTTTTGCTGCTCGACAGTAGAACTGGATTGCTGAACTAAACTTGGATTCTGACGGAGCTTCTTGTCGAGCACCTTAGTGTTAACAGCATTCTTCATACGGTCGCAAAGCTCTCTTGCGGTTTCAGCAGAAAGTCCATCAATCTCGCTTGTACTGCCGGCTGTCGTGATGTCGACTTTTGCCAGACCATA
Organism: Clostridiaceae bacterium; assembly: GCA_012727965.1. Classification (GTDB taxonomy): domain Bacteria; phylum Bacillota; class Clostridia; order Saccharofermentanales; family UBA5734; genus JAAYFZ01. The sequence continues at coordinate 792 of JAAYFZ010000146.1, read as the reverse complement.
AAGCCTGGCAAAAGGACCCTCACTAACCATTACATGTTGAATTCTGGTAATTGGGATTATCGTCGTACTATGAAAAATGATGCCTTTTTTGATTTCGATCCGGTCTGGTGTCAGACAGTAGGACCATTGACGATATTCGATTTCCGGATAGACGATAAGATTAAGCAGCTGCAGCAGAAGGATGCCACCGGTAATCAATCCTGCAATAAGAGTTATTTTCTGTATTGCTTCAGCGGAAAAATCTTCCGTTACTCTAGTCCAGAGGAGAAAATAGGCAATAACAATAACTGCCAGCATAATGAGAAAAGCAATCAGTCTCGATAAGCGCCACTTCTTGATAGCTCTTGGATCGATTCTGCGCAGCTCAGTTGTTTCAGAAGTATTATTATCTTCGGTAACTTCCATTTCTTGTTTTCTCCTCTAATTTTCAGATCTGTCGTTATAGCATTTATGATCTATTAGCAGTATCTATCAGATTAGAAACATAGCCGTAACTACTGTAGCTGCTATACCAATAAGTACAGGTATGAGATTCTTGCGGGCCAGCTCTGCGGGTTTGACGTTGCAGATGGCTGCTACAGGAATAACACCCCAGGGGATGATCGTGCCGCCGCCGACCCAAACAGTGATCAGCTGACCAAGTGCGGCCAGTGTTTCTATACTGGCATTAGTTGCCAGGGAGAAGGTCTGTGCCAGTGATCCGACAAGTGGTAATCCAGAGAAACCAGAACCATCAAGACCTGTGATCATGGCAATAAGTGCCTGCATCAGTGCGATTGGAGCCTTCTGATC
>JAAYFZ010000145.1 GCA_012727965.1 Clostridiaceae bacterium | reverse complement strand
GTCCTTCGAGCATCACTCTGATAATGGGCTCAGTTCCTGATGCTCTTACCAATATGCGGCCCTTATTACCCAGCTGCTTCTGAATCTTGTCACATGCAGCCTTGATGTCAACATCATCCATTGCAGCAGCTTTACTCTCATTGGGCACACGGGCGCTCTTAAGGACCTGAGGAAGTACTGTCATAACATTTTTAGCTTCGTTCAGGCGCTCTGAATTGTTAACAAGCGCACGCAGCAAACGCAGAGCACTTAGCATGCCGTCACCAGTTGTTGAGTGATCAAGCAGAATAATGTGCCCAGACTGTTCGCCGCCGATCGTATAACCATCCTTGAGCATTTCCTCAAGCACATAACGATCGCCAACCTTCGTCTTGACCAGCTTCAGACCCTTTTCTTCTGCCATGATATCGAGGCCTAGATTACTCATAACAGTAACTACCAGAGTATCGTCTTTTAACTGGTTTTGACGCTTCATATCGAGAGCCACAATAGCCATGATGACATCTCCGTCAATTACATAACCATTCTCATCAACTGCCAGCATGCGGTCTGCATCTCCATCGAAGGCAATACCGATATCACAGCTCTCACGTCTTACCAGCTGACGCAGTCTCTCCAGATGAGTTGAACCACACTGATCATTGATGTTTACACCATCAGGTTCAATGCCAATCGATGCAACATCAGCGCCTAAATCACTAAATAGACCTGGTGCTATGTGAGCACAGGCACCATTAGCGCAATCCAAACCAATTTTCATGCCGCTGAGATCAACACTCATGCGACGTTTAAGATGCTCACTATAATCACGTGAAGCATTCTTCTTTTCTATTCTGTGACCAAGCTGATCACCGATAGGACGCTCAGCATTTTCATCATATGACTTAATGAGAGCTTCGATTTTGTCCTCAACCTCATCAGGAAGCTTATATCCCTTACTGCTGAAAAACTTTATGCCATTAAACTCAAATGAATTGTGAGAGGCAGAGATCATAACACCAGCATCACATTTGTACTTGCGGACCAGATATGCGATACCAGGTGTTGGTATAACGCCACAGATGAAAACATCCGCACCAGCCGAGCATATTCCAGCTACAAGAGCTGATTCCAGCATGGCACAAGAAATTCTGGTATCACTGCCGACAATAATCACAGGTTTATGCGTACACTCGCCTGCAAGCACCTGAGCGCCGGCCCAGCCCAGCTTAAAAGCCAGATCAGGAGTTAACTCTTTGTTTGCCACACCTCTTACACCATCAGTCCCAAATAATCTACCCATATTAAGTCTCCTCGTTTTGTATATTTTACATTCACTAATTTCGATTAACTCACTTGACTTCTGTCTGTCTGAAGACAAGCTTTTCTGACTGCATTATAGCATAATGACTCTGTTACATATATTTCATTAATAAAACTAATATTATTACAAATCGATTACACACACATTTCGTTGCCGTAATATTTCTTCCGCAAATTATGAAGACCACAAATGACAAATCTTCAAACCATCTACCTTCAGTCATTTCTCAAAGTGTAACTCTAAATATAAACAAAGCGGCCGACGAAGTCAGCCGCTATTATTGTTACAACTATATTACAGTAAGTTTAATTACTCTTGTTCACGTACGCTGACCGTGACAGATGAAGGTGTGATAAATGTCGGTCTGGTATACAGCAGAGTACCTGTATCTATCTCAACAGGTACTGCAATAATGCCAGTTTGATCTATATCCGAAAAATCTATATAGGCTGTCACATCTGCTGCTCTAAGCGCTGTAACAGTATTTCTACGTCCCATAACATTCACCTGGACCGTCTCTACAGGTATCTGAATTTCGAAGCCTTTTGCCTGGGCTGCTTCAACTCCCCGATAACTTAGTGAGACTGAGAATGTTCTATTATCAACCGGATTTACAGTGACTTGTACATAGAGCCACAGAACGATCGAAATCGCAATTGATGCAAAACTAAGAACTACTTTTTGCTTGCGTGTTACCTTAGGACCGGCCGGATTGGGTGATCTTCGTAATATTCGGCGCCACATGGGCAGAGATTCATATTCCGAAGCTGCGATCACAGCAGACTCTGCTTCGTTATTAGTCTCTTGGCTGCCTCCCTTGCCTTGTTTGGCCGCGTCTGCTCTTCTACCAGCTTTGCCATGTCTTCCACCTCGGAACCAGCCAGACAGGCCACCGGCCGCTTTGGTTGGACTGAGCAGCTTATGGAGCAGAGTCCTGAGAGCGTCACCATTATCTAGTGTGTAAAGCCTGCCTTCCAAACTTAGACTGATAGTGCCGCGCTCTTCTGAAACAACAACAGCGATCGTATCACCGATTTCGCTGGCCCCGATCGCAGCACGATGTCTGGTGCCGTAGTCGCGACGCAAATGATAATTATCAGACAAGGGAACATGAACACGAGCTGCACTTACACGTCCATCCCTGATCAGGATAGCGCCGTCATGCAGGGGTGAACCTTTGTAGAATATTTGCTGAAGAAATGTCGAAGATACAGCAGCATCGAGCTGAACCACGTTTTCCTGTTCAACGAAATCACCAAGCTTGGTTGACCTCTCAATTATTATCAGGGCACCGGTAAAAGTCTCCGACATGCTCTCGCAGGCTCTGACGATCGATTCGATCATATTATGTACCGAGCCTGACGATTCTCTTCCCTCTTCCTGTGTGATCGCAGAAGAAATCATATTAAAACTGCTTCGTCCAACCGTTTCAAGTGCTCTTCTGAGCTCAGGCTGGAAAATAACAACAAAAGCAATTGCCAAAACAGAAATTGTGTTATTAAGAAGGAATCCTACTGTATCTAAACCGATAAGACTGCATATTAGAGCAAATGAGATAATCAAAGCTAAGCCCTTAAGCAGCTGCCAGGCTCTAGAATCGCGTAGAATCTTAAGAACATAGTAAATGACAAGAGAAGTGGCCAGCACGTCAAGAACGGCCAGCAAAATATCAAGCGGGCCGCCAAAAAAAATCAATCCACTAGTAAAGTCCCGAAGCAGATTCGAGAAAAACACCCCGATATCTGACAACAGATCGCCATCAACCAATGTACTAGACCTCCGTACTGATAGTTAATCATATCATGACCGCCCCATGCAAGTACACGGGGCGGCTTATCGTATCTATCAATTTCTATTATACAGCTTATCTGTCTTCACGGAAATAGGGCTGACCAAGGCTTGCAGGTCCCTGCCAGGCTTTTTTCCTTGCATAAGTGATAACCAGAACGATAATAGTCATTAAGTATGGATATAGATCAATGAAGTACTGCGAGAAAATTGGCAGAGATCCAATACCTGGGACCTGATGAAGTCTAAAACCAACAATTTCAAGAGCACCAAACAGAAGCGAACCGGCGATTGCCTTGAGCGGATGCCAGCGAATGAAGATGACCAGCGCTACAACTATCCAGCCTCTGCCGGCTATAATATCATCCAGCCAGGTCCCGACATTTATAACCGAGATGTAAAAACCTCCAAGACCGCAGAGCATACCACCGACTACTACGTGAACATAACGCAAGGAAGTTACCCTGATGCCGGAAGCATCTGCGGCTGAAGGATTCTCACCGGTAGAACGAACATGAAGCCCAAGCCTTGTATGAAATAAATACCAGTAGACAAGTATCGCGACTAGCAAGCTCAGGTAGATAAAAAGATTATGCTGAAGAAAAGCAGCGCTGATGAATTCCAATACCGGACCAAGAACCGATACATCTGCAATAGCAGTTAGATTGGGCTTAAGAGGCTGCGCCTGTGCAAAAGCTCTGATCCTGACAGAAGTAGTAGTCCCGGCAAGAGATTTTCCCAAGGTGTTGGCAAAACCAGTACCGAATATCGTAAGCGCCAGACCTGTAACGTCCTGTCTGGTTCTCATTGTGATTGTCAGGAAGGCGTAAATCAGACTGCCAAGACCTGCTCCAGCCATTCCTGCGAGCATCGCTATCAAAATATTATCTGTCCGATAGGCAGCTACATAGCCGGATGCCGCGCCCATCATCATCAGACCCTCGACACCAAGATTAAGATGTCCTGATCTCTCAGTTATCGATTCGCCCACCGTGCCAAGCAGAAGCGGTATAGCCATTCTGACTGCTGAAGCGATAAACAGAGCTACCATCATTGATCCTGTCATTTTACCGCCTCCTTCCTGGAATCTTTTTGTGCATTCAATCTTTCAGGCTTCTTAGATTTCTCTATAACTACTCGATAGCGGATAAACAAATCTGATGAAAGTGCGGCAAACAGGATCAGTCCCTCAATAACCTTGGAAACTGAGGCAGGAACACCTACACTGATCTCCATAGCCATAGCACCCTGCTCCATTGCGGCAAACAGAAGTGCGGTTAGAATCATAACCGGAGCCTGAAGCTGAGCCAGCCATGCGACCATAACAGCGGTGAAGCCATTACCACCACCTATACTCTCGGACAAGGTCCACGAGACGCCGGTCAGCTTGATCATGCCTGCCAGACCAACCAGCGCACCGGATATAATCGTACCGGTTATAATTACTTTCCGCACATTAATTCCTGCATAATGTGCTGTTCTCTCACTCTCTCCAACAACTCTGATTTCATATCCTAGCTTACTGTAGCGAAGGAAAATATGGACAACTACTACCAGGATCAGAGCAATTATCCAGCCGATATGAATCCCAAACAATTTTGGTAAATGTGCAGATGACGGTAGTGGAGCAATTTGCGGGAAGCCCATTGCATTAGGATCCTTCCAGAGTTCACAGCGCAAATAGACTGTAAACTTGATAGCAACATAGTTCAACATCAAGGTAAACAAAGTTTCATTGGTCCTTGAATATGCCCTGAATAATCCAGGAATCACTGCCCAGAAGGCACCACCCAGGATCGCGGCCACGGCCACGATCGGCAACGCCAGCAGGCGGCTCATATTTTCAGGCAGCTGATGAGCAACGAAGGTTCCCCAGATTGCACCCATTACCAGCTGACCCTCGGCACCGATATTCCAAAAGCGCATACTAAAGGCAATCGATAGTCCCAGACCTATTACAAGCAGCGGGACAGCAACTGTAACAGTATTTTTGATGCCATAGGCGGAACCAAATGAGCCCTCAAGCATCGCTGCGAAGGTTTCGATCGGATTGTGGCCTATCAGAAGAATCAACAGACCCGACAGAAAAATAGCCGCAAGGATTGAAGCAACACGGATCAAAACAGCCTTAACGCCAGAGACATCTTCTTTTTTCGCAAGTCTAAGCTTGATCATTGTGATACCTCCTTATTGATCTCATCGAGCTTCAGTCCGGTCATCATAAGGCCAAGCTGGTCCTTGGTAACTTTTCTGGCATCTACGATGCCTGTCACTTCTCCCTGACACATGACCATGATCCTGTCGCACAGATCAATAAGTACATCAAGATCCTCGCCGATATAGAGAACAGCAACACCCTTCATTTTCTGCTCATTCAGCAGATCGTAGATGGTATGAGAAGAATTGATATCAAGCCCTCTGACCGCATATGCAGTTATCAGCAATCTTGGATTCAGATTAATTTCTCTACCGAGAATAACCTTCTGAATATTACCACCGGACAGTTTGCGCACAGTATGAAATATGCCTGGTGTTTGAATATCAAGCTGCTTAACGATCGCGTCAGCCTTCTTGCGGGCAATCTTGCGATTCAACATAAGCCCCTTGTGGAAGGCGTAGTCTTTTAACATTATATTGTCCGCAATGTCCATGCTGGCAACCAGCCCCATGCCCAGGCGATCCTCTGGAATGAAGCTCATGCTGACACCTAGTCGGATGATCTCGCGAGGTGAGAGCCCAACAATTTCAGTATCATGAAAATTTATGTTTCCTGATACTGGCTTGATCAGGCCGGCGATAGTTTCACAAAGCTCCTTCTGACCACTGCCGGCTAACCCGGCAACGCCAAGAATCTCGCCATGACGCAGTGTGAAGCTGACATCGTTCAGCTTAACGACTTCATCAATATCACGAACTGTCAGATCTTTTACCTCGAGACAGGATCCTTCGTCCTTGAAATACGGGCGGCTGATCGACAGATCAACCTTGCGACCGACCATCATCTCGATCAGCTCCTCCACCGACAGATCAGAAGTGGTGACCGTTCCAACTGTTCGACCCTTGTTCAAAACAGTAATTCTGTCACTCATTTCGCGAACTTCATTAAGCTTATGACTGATGAAGATAATAGCCTTGCCCTCAGACCGCATCTTACCCATTATATTAAAAAGCTTGCGGATCTCTTGCGGCGTTAGAACAGCTGTCGGCTCATCAAGCACAAGAATATCCGCACCTCTATAAAGCACCTTCAAAATTTCAACTGTCTGCTTCTCGCCTACAGACATTTCGGACACAAGCCTGCCAGGCTCAATCTCCATATCGAAGCGGGCAGCAAACTCCTGCACCCTGGCCAAAGCCTCGCGGCGCCTGAGCTTAAGTCCATGACCAGTTCCTGCCATGATGTTTTCCAGAGCAGTCATATGCTCAACCAGCTTGAAGTGCTGATGTATCATGCCAATACCCAAATTAATTGAATCACGCGGTGATCTCAAGTAAACCTGATTGCCATATATATGAATTATGCCGGCATCAGGCTGATAAATGCCTGAAAGAATGTTCATCAGAGTACTCTTGCCTGAACCATTTTCACCCAGCAGCGCATGAATCTCTCCGCTATTAACAGAAAAACAAATCTCACTGTTTGCCTGGACTTGTCCGAAGTTCTTGCTGATGCCCTGCATATCGATAGCCGGAATATCTTTTTTCAGATCACTGCCAGTTTTCGTATCAATCACGAATTATCCCCCTGAATGCACTGAAACGGCAAAACCGGAGCAGCCTCCGGGCCCATTCGGGCCCGGAATTTGTCCGGTTCTTCAGCCGGTCGGTGTAATACAACCGACTTGATTATTTATTCTGCAGCTACTGTTACGCCATCGACGTACCAATCCATACTCATCTGTGAATCTTTGTCCAGTGACTCACCTTCTGCAACTCTGAGCTCACCGGTATTGTCTTTTATAGGACCAGCAAATACATACTCATTGCCTTTTGTCTTCATGGTGTCAACAAGCGCGTTGACCTCATCCTGAACTTCCTTGGGCACCAAGTCAGTCATATCGTCCAGAGCGACCACACCTTCTGCCATGCCGCCCCAGTATGCGCCTGTTTTCCAGGTTCCATCGAGAACAGCCTGAATGCGCTCTTCATAATATGCGCCCCACAACCAGATCGGAGCAGTAAGGTAAGCATCCTTAATCGCTTCACTGTACATAGGATTGTCATAGCCGATGCCATAAACACCCTTTTCCTGTGCAGCTTCCTGGGTAGCGGTAGAATCCTGATGCTGACCAACGACATCACAACCGCTGTCAATCAGAGCTATCGCTGCTTCCTTTTCCTTCTGCGGGTCATACCAGGTATTAGTCCAGCTGACCATTATCTCTGCTTCAGGATTAACTGAGAGTGCGCCCAACGCGAATGAATTAACAGCTCTCATGACCTCAGGAATTTTCTGAGCGGCAACAAAACCGATTTTATTGCTCTCTGTCATACGACCTGCTACTATACCAGACAGATATCTGGCCTGTTCAATTTGCCCGAAATAATTTGCGAGATTTTCGCTGTCCATGTAACCTGAGCAATGCTCGAATTTTACATCCTTATACTCCTCAGCCAGTTTAACTACTGTATTCATGTAGTTATAGCTGGTTGCGAAGATCAGCTTACAGCCCTGCTCAGCCAGCTGACGAAGAGCTGTTTCTGTGGCCTGAGCGTCATTGTCATCGATTGATTCGATCTCGGCCAGCTGAACCTTGTCAGCACCGATTTTCTCAACAGCCTGAGCGAAGCCCTTGGCATGCGCTTCAGACCAACCACCGTCTGTCTTAGGGCTGATATAAATTATACCAACCTTAAGTTTTTCATCCTCTTTTTTGTCCCCGCAGCCTGCCAGCGCAACAGCACTAAACAGCATGCTTAAACAGAGCAACAGTGTCACCAATTTACGAAGTTTCATCATGATTTCCTCCTTCAGCACTAAACTTCTCATACAATATTGATATTCTGTTCGATATAGAGACGTCTCAGCCTGATACCCAGTTGGCTTCGGCGCTTCCTCCGACCTGTTTAGTCGCAGAAATGAACTGTACCGTCAGTCATATCCTTTATTTTTGCCAGTGACACAACCTTCATACCTTGTGAACGCACCAGCTCGCCTCCCTTTTGAAAGGCCTTTTCAATTACGATTCCCGCTCCGGCCAATGTTGCACCTGACTGTTTGATCAGCTCTGTTAACCCCAACAGAGCCTGACCATTTGCCAGGAAATCATCGATGATCAGAACACGGTCGACCGCAGACAAATACTTGCTGCTCACGCGAATCGTATAATCCCTGTTTCTAGTAAAAGAATGGACTGAGGCTGAATAAAACTGGCTGTCCAGATTGGCAGCTTCAGTCTTCTTAGCATAGATCACAGGCAGCATCATAGCCAGACCGGTCATCAAGGCCGGCGGTATGCCAGAAGCTTCAATCGTCAGGATCTTTGTAGGCTTCGCATCAGCGAAACGCTCTGCGAAGCACTGTCCGATCTCAAACATCAACTGAGGATCTATCTGATGGTTCAGGAAATGATCAACCTTGAGTATATTACCCGGCAGCACCTGACCTTCATTTTGAATCTTCTGTTTCAAAGCTTCCATCAACAACCTCATAATCTGTCTCAAATTACAAAACTAGGGATAGGCAAATTATAACTAATGGCAATAAAAAATAACAGACCTTATATCAATATGTGATGATTTATGTCATTTTGACTGATATAAATCCCGAGTCCGCAGCTTGATGCCGACAAATAAAACAACAAATGACAGATTGCCAGTGCAATCTGTCATTTTATGTCATTTCATATAATGGATAATTTTAAGGTGATACAAACCCTTCTATAACACCTTTCTCTAAACCATCGAGATCTAAGAGCCAGATAACACGGCCGCTTACACGAACAAGTCCATCTCTCTCCATTGCGATCAGTTCGCGCGAGAATGAAGGTCTGGGCATGGCAAGGAGTCTTGATACAACCTCTTTCGATACCGGCAGCTCAACAGCCTGCGTTGATACAAGCTGTCTGACTGTTTTGGGAGATTCTCCTTCTTTTTCGAGTTGATCACGCAGAAGCTCAAGTAAATAGTTGGCGATTTTCTGACGCAGACTCTTCTGAGAGAGCAGTGATATGCGACGATTCTGAGTCTGAACCCGATCAGAGAGAAGTCTTAAGAAATTTGACATAATAGCTGGACTATTGCCTAGCAGATGCATCAGCATGTCCTTAGTTATGAAAATAATTTTCGAATTTGTAACTGCTTCGATTGTAGTAGTATATGTTTTTCGCGAACCGAAAATCAAATACTCACCGAAAACCTCACCAGGACCTAGCAGCGCCAATGTTGCAAACTCGCCGCCACTGGTATACTTCTGCATAGCCAACTGGCCTTCAATGATCATGCCAATACCATTACAGGCATCACCTTCATTGACCAGGACCTCACCTTTCCAAACTACTCTTATACTAGTCTTGGAGCAGTATTCGTGGAATAAATCATGGGTCAAGCCCGCAAAAAGAGGTGTAGCAGCCAAGGTTTCACAGATCTTTTTCATATAGCACTCCTGTCCCTTGAGAATCCATTTGGACTCTAATGGTTACTTATACTGTTTCAACCGTTTTATATGTTACGGTTCTGTCTATAATCATGCTTAATCCGACTCTTTATGTCAAGCTTTTTTACCTCTGCCTTGATAGTCCCGCTTGATCTTCTTATTCCAATCATCCGGCATCTCAGCAGATTCCCTATAAGATGCAACAGTCTCACTCATGACCCTGAAATTTAGTTCAACACCTTCACTATCTGCATGAAAATCCTGAGCACGATCAGCAGAAATACCAAATTTACCTGCCGTTTCTACAGCGTCAATGTTAGCCCCAAGAAAAATAAACTCCCAGTCATATTTGCTCTTCTGATGCTCAATCATTTCTTTTATCCTGCGCATAGAATACTCACGGCTGGAGTTCTCCTGTCCGTCAGTAATTATAACAAACAGTACGTTTTCAGCCCGATATTCTGCTGCTGTATTTTTCTGAACATTTCCTATTTTGTTTATTGTTCTGCCTATGGCGTCCAACAGCGCAGTAGATCCGCCTACATAGTATTCCTTATCACTAATTGTACTAACCGCCTGGATCTCGATTCTGTCATGAAGCAGTTCATAATTGTTGTCAAATAGCACCGTAGTGATATAACACTTGCCTTCAAGCTGCTTCTGCTTAACCAGCATTGAGTTGAAGCCGCCGATAGTATCTCCTTCAAGACCGCTCATTGAGCCGCTTCTGTCTAGTATAAAAACCAGTTCTGTTGAATTCTTTTTCATGATTTTGTCCTCCTTAGGTTTTGGTGTCATCAGTTGATCTGACCCAAGGATAACATCGCACATAATTGTCATGGTCGCCCGACAAGCGACATTTATGACTGCATATAGATTAAGTGCTCCTGATCATCCGCCAAGGAGCGGTTGATCATATTTAAACAAGACCTCATTGATTTCGAAAATATCATACCTTCCATTAAGTATAAAATATTCGATAATAACATCAGACATTTGACTATTTGAGAGCGCATAGCCAGCCCGCCTTAGAAGATCGCCAGTCTCCTCAAGTGACAATTCAAGTGCAATAGACAAAGCAAGAGCAGTACGCTTACTGGGCATATAGCCTTTCGTCGTTCTGATTTTGGAGAAGAGCTTACGACTGAGGTTGGCGCGTTTATATATCTCAACATCAGTACGTTCCTTAGCATCAATCAAACGAAGCAGTGTCGCTGAAAAAGGCTCATCCAGATCGCCTATTAGATCGTCTAGATTTGGCACAGCACTTGCTGCCTCAATATCAAGAGCTTCAGATTCCTCAAGATAAACTTCTGATTTTAAATTCCAAGCTCGATCCTCTTGTACCAGTCCTCGCCGATACTCATTTGACAGCAGTCTCTCAGCATAGTTCTCATCAATGAAGCTCTCAATATCTCCGATCAAATCTTCGCTGATCTCAACGGCCTCACGGTCAAAAACAGCGAGATACACTTCAATATCGTCGCTTGAACTCTCGAGGAAATCCCTGATCGCATCTGTGGCGATTTTAAGCGCTTCTGTTTTTGGATAGCCATATATGCCACTCGATATCAGCGGGAAAGCAATACTAGCGCAATCATTGCCAGAAGCCAGCAAGAGACTGTTAATGTAGCAGGAACGAAGAAGCGCAGCCTCATTATTCATACCACCACCATAAACAGGCCCGGCTGTATGAATAACAAATCGTGCGGGCAGCTCGAAACCCGGCGTGATCACAGCTTCACCTGTATCGATCGGCGCCAGCTTATCACAAGCAGCCTGCAGCTTCACTATTCCGGCAGCTTTGAAGATAGCACCGCAGACTCCACCGCCCTGTTTCAGTTCCCGGTTGGCTGCGTTCACAATAGCATCAACCTTCATTTTCGTAATATCTTGTCTGATAATGGCAAAAGGCATCTCAATAGGTCCTTCCTGTAAAAAAGGCTGCAATCGCCTTCTAGAGCGACTACAGCCATATACAAATCAATCCGTGACAGCAGGAGTCCAATAACTGTTGTCGTAAATATCTGTTAATTTAAAGCTCATCAGATAATCTGTATTTGTGAGCTCCAGATTCTCAATGCGCCAGGACCCGGTTGCTATATACTGATCTCCCAGCAAGAAGGAATCATTGAAAGCTCCTTCATAGGAATAGTAGTCACAAAGAAAATCTATCTTATCGCCTGCTCTGATCTCAACTAGGCCTTTTGCCTGATTAGGCGTCTCAGTGTTCTCATCATATATAACATTAGCGCCAAGCACACTGCCATAAGGATCATCCTGACT
>JAAYFZ010000144.1 GCA_012727965.1 Clostridiaceae bacterium | reverse complement strand
TGCGTCCCTTTGGCATACTGCCTGATTTGTTGACAGGAGACCTGGACTCGATCAGGGGTGAAGATAGAAGCTGGATCGAGCAGTCTCAGGTTCCGGTCAATCAGTATTCACCGGAGAAGGATTTCACTGATTCAGAGCTTGCTGTCGAAAGCGCATTTAAGCTACTTGAGACTGACCTGTGTGAAAAGGGTCTTCATAGGCCTGCTAATCGTGCGATCACAATTTGTCTGCTGGCCGCGACCGGTGACAGACCTGATCATGTGCTCGGTAATCAGCTTATGGCCGGACGCCTGGCCAGATCACAATATGATGTTATGCTCTCGGATGGCCGCAACTGGTTTTATCTGATGGAAGGTCCGGCATCAAGAACCTACGACACATCCGCCTATCCTGAGGATTTCACAGTTTCTGTAGTCTCTTTGAGCGAGCAGGTAAGAGGTATAACTTATAGAGGACTCAAATATCCGCTTGACAATTATAATCTGAACTTCGGCAGCCAGAGAGGCATCAGTAATTCTCTCGAATATGATAGTGCCAGCCAATTTGAGATCAGGATCGTCTCCGGGACTCTGATGGTAATAATTACAAAAGCTGACTGAACCAATATCAGGCGCAGTCAGCTTCATCATTTTGTAACCTGTTTAATTCAGAATCAGGCGTAGACTTGGGCCACATTGGCAAAAGCCTGGGCCGATGCAGTTATCGTCTGTTCTGGAACAGCGAAGCATAGTCTGACATAGCCTGAGAAACCGAAGCCGCGACCCGGCACAAGCAGGATTCTCTCTTGGGCACAGATATCAGCGAAGCGAATATCATCATCGTTCGGTGTTTTCATGAAGACATAGAGACCACCTTCAGGGGCGTCTGCTTCGAAGCCTGCCTGACGAATAACTTCGATCAGCAGATCGCGTCTTCTCTCATATCTAGCAACGTCCACCTTAGCTCCGAGCGATTCAGCGATAACCCGCTGGAACAGAGCCGGGGCATTGACGAAGCCGAGAGTACGATTGCAATAAGCTGCGGCTGCAGCTAGTTCGTCATGATCTTCGGCACGCGGGCTGATTGCCAGGAAGCCAATTCTCTCACCGGGCAAAGAAAGAGATTTGCTCCAGCTGAAACAGACGAGAAGATTAGTCAGCCATTTCAAGGACTCCGGTGTTTTGCGGCCATCATAGACAAGATCAATATAAGGCTCATCTGATATAACATAAATAGTATTTTTCTGTGCCAGCAGCATACGGTCGATTTCCTGAAGCAACTCGGCTGAATATATTTTGCCTGAAGGATTGTTCGGTGAATTAATTATGATTGCTTTTGTCCTGTCAGTGATTGCCTGCTGTATAGCTTCAGCTACAGGCAGCAGTGAGGTTCGATCGCAATCTACGACTACCGGCACACCGCCGTGATTATCGATATATGACAGATATTCAACGAAATAGGGGGCAAGAACAATAACCTCATCACCGGGATCGAGCAGTGATTTAAGTGCCACATTGAGACCACCAGCAGCGCCGACAGTCATGCAGATCAAGTTCTCATTTAGTTCAATGCCACTTCTTGCTGTAAGATCTGCAGCGATTGCGGCTCTGACAGCAGGATAACCAGCATTGTTCATATAGCCATGTGTGCCTGTCTCTTGTGTCGAAGCAAGACGAGATATTGTCTCCAATACCTGCTCGGGTGGTTCCAGGTCTGGATTACCAAGACTGAAATCGTAGACATTTTCTGCTCCGTGAAGAGCCTTAAGCCTGGCTCCTTCTTCAAACATTTTCCTGATCCAGGAACCACTGGCCATTTTGTTGCTGATTTTTTTTGAAATCATATATATATTTCCTCCAGTTTCTGACAAATAAGCACTCGGCTTATGTCAGAATTCAATTATTGATAGATTGTTTATAAATCAACTCAAGATAATGATTTGTATTAATCACCGATACGAACTATAATAGCAGAAAACTGTTAAGAAATGAATCAACAACACTTGACAAGATGGCTGATTGTCTATAAAATACTCCTGTCAGCAAGCGGAAGCTCAGTGCTTCTCACCTCAAGCGTCAGGCGAAGAGGTCAATCAGACAGATTTTATAAATGGATCACCATTTCTGAGATATGTGTGTTTGTACGAGAGCGGAGTTTGCTGATGCGAATATCCGTTTTTTTATTATATTTTTTTGGAGGTGTATTAATATAGGCAGGCAAAACAAAGGTATGACAGTCAATGATCAGATCAGGTTTCCCAAGGTTCGACTAATCGACAGCGAAGGCGAAATGCTCGGTGTTGTGCCGATCGAGAAGGCCAGACAAATAGCAGAAGAGAGTATGATGGATCTGGTGTTGATTTCACCTAATCCTGAGAACCCCGTCTGTAAGGTCATGGACTATGGTAAGTTCATGTTTGAACAAGCCAAGAAGGAACGCGAAGCTAGGAAGAATCAACAAGTTACCGAAGTCAAGGAAGTCGGCCTCAAGCTGACAACCGAAGAGCATGATCTGTCTTACAAGACCAAAAATGCCTGTCGTTTTCTTGATGATGGCGACCGTGTGAAGGTTGTTGTCAAATTCAGAGGCAGAGAGATGGCATATACTAGCCGTGGCTATGATGTCATGAGAACTTTCTCTAATGCCTGCGAGGAGCATGGCCATGTAGATCGCCCGCCGAAGATGGAAGGCAGAAATATGGTAATGTACCTGGCACCAGGTAAGAAAACTACTTAAGATAAGATATCAAAGATCAAGGAGGACTGGCAAATGCCTAAACAGAAAACACATAGCTCATCCAAGAAGAGATACAAGGTGACCGGAACCGGCAAGGTTATGCGGGCTCAGGCTTTTAAGAAGCATATTCTGACCAAGAAGTCGACCAAGCGCAAGAGAAATCTGCGTAAGAGCGTCGTGGTCGCGGATTGTAATCAGCGTAACATCAAGCAGCTGATTCCATACAAATAAGCTGCTTAACAAATGATTATGATTTAATTGGGAGGAAACAGAAATGACTAGAGTTAAAAGAGCGATCCGGGCTAGAGCCCGTCATAGAAAAGTACTGAAACAGGCCAAGGGCTATTTCGGTCATAAGAGTAAATTGTTTAAGGTTGCTAATCAGCAGGTTATGAAATCTCTGACATATGCATACCGCGATAGAAAGAATAAGAAGCGTGAATTCCGCAAGCTCTGGATTACCAGAATCAATGCTGCTGCACGTCTGAATGGTCTTTCTTACAGCCGTTTCATGAATGGTCTCAGCCGCGCTCAGATCACTCTGGACCGCAAGGTTCTCGCTGATATCGCTGTTAAGGATCCTGCTGGCTTCACAGCTCTCTGTGAACAGGCAAAATCTGCACTCAGCGCTTGATCTGACCAGGTAAGTGATAGTTAACAAAATATTAGTTTATATGATCTGAGGACGGCTTCTACCGGAAGGCCGTCCTCAGATACGTTTATGGCGTATTCGAGGAGGTATCACAGATGATCAGGGAAATCACTTCGAAGGATAATCCAATCGTTAAGAAGTTAAAACAGCTTGATAAACCTTCCGTTAGCAGACGAGAAGGTCAAATTTTGGTTGAGGGGTTCAGGCAGGTGCAGGAAGCCCTGCAGGCAGAGCTTGAGATAATTCATGTTCTGATAACTGCTGATGCCCAAAATAGCAAGGGTTGGCAACTGTTGGCCGATTGGCATCAGCTTCTATGTGAAGAGTCTGATTGTCTGCTCCTGTCTGAAAACCTGTTCAGGATTATTAGCGGAACAGATACTCCGCAGGGAATCGCGTTAGTTTGCAGAACCCCTGTCATGATCGAGCCGACTCATAAACCTTCACATAGTGGTTTATATCTTCTGCTAGAGGAGATACAGGATCCGGGCAATATGGGCACGATGATCAGAACTGCTGATGCTTTTGCTTTTGATGCGGTCCTGATATCTTCTGGCTGTGTCTGGCCCTATTATGACAAAGCTCTTCGCGCTTCCATGGGCTCGGCCTTCCATCTGCCTGTTTTTGAGTTTTGTAGTATTGAAACAGCTGTATCCTGGCTGAAACAGTCAAATGTAAAAATACTTGCAGCAGACCCGGCAGGCATCGATCTGCCATTGCTGCGACAAAATGAAAATGTGAAAATAGGACGGCCGGCTGCTGTTATCATAGGTAATGAAGGCAGAGGACTGTCACAGCAAGCCCGCGATCTGGCAGATGTAAGAATCAGGATCCCGATGCCTGGTCAGGCTGAGTCCCTAAATGCAGCAGCAGCTGCTGCCATAATATGTTATGAATTGTCGTGCTTATAACAGCACTTGAAAAATAGAATTCAAGAGTCTATTCTAAATTAAAAGGTTAGGGGGGATATAAGTGCAGATAATTGTCATAGGATGTGGTAAGGTCGGATCTTCGCTGGCAGCGGCACTTGTCGAATTAGGACATGATGTTGTCATAATTGAAAATGACAGTAGTTTGATGCAGCTAGCTGATGATATCGATTGTATCAAGATAACCGGAGTACCGATTGATCGCGATGTCCTCAAGCAAGCTGGCATAGAAACTACTGATGCCGTTTGTGCTGTTACGCAAAATGACAATATTAATATCATGGCTGCTCAAGTTGCCAGAGAGGTTTTCGGCGTCAAGAAAATTATCACCAGAGTTTTTAATCCCGCCAGCCGTGAAGTCTTCGACGAATTTGGTCTGAATACAATCTGTTCAACAGATCTGACTGTACAGGCTTTTCTGCGTGAGCTTGCCGATGAGGGCAAGGAGCAGCAGCATCGTGTCTATGGCGCTCAGATAATTTATACCACTGTGCCGATCGAGAAGGACCTGATTGGTGAAGAAATCAATGACCTCAGCACAGATA
Organism: Clostridiaceae bacterium; assembly: GCA_012727965.1. Taxonomy (GTDB): domain Bacteria; phylum Bacillota; class Clostridia; order Saccharofermentanales; family UBA5734; genus JAAYFZ01. The sequence goes on along the minus strand of JAAYFZ010000144.1, from coordinate 3,776 downwards.
CTGGCAAGCTTGTATTCGGGATTCTACGCAGGGGCAGGTTAATTCTGGCAAGACCAGGACTAACGATACGCTTAGGCGATGAAATGGTGCTGGCAGACCGTGTATAGGCCATACAGGCTACTTCTATCTTAGGCAGAAGAGAGGATTATTTAAATGCGCATAGTAATTGTAGGTGGCGGTAAGCTGGCCTACTATCTGATTAAAACCCTAAGACCATATAAGCATCAGATCTCTGTTATAGAAACACTTAAGGATGTAAGTGAACGAATCGCAACTGATTTTGATGAGGTCAATGTTTATCAGGGAGACGGCACCACCATCAGAATAATGGAGGAGAGCGGCTGTCACAACGCTGATTTCTATATAGCAGTTACCGGCAAGGATGAGAATAATCTGATAGGCTGCGAAATTGCCAAGAAGCGTTTTCATGTCAGAAATACAGTTGCCAGAGTCAACAATCCGAAAAACGCTGAGATGTTTACTCGTCTTGGTGTTGACAAGGTATATTCGAGTACGCAGATTCTGGCCGATATAATCGAGCAGGATATAGATTATGAAGGCATGCGCTCAGTATTCTCTATAGACAAAACAACGAAGAGCATTATTGAATTTGTATTATCACCGAAATCGGCTGCATGTGATAAAACACTGGCCGAGTACGATTTTCCAGGTAGAAGTAAACTGGTATTATTAACAAGACCAAACGGTTTTGTTGAAATGCCTGCTGGTGATCTTGTTATGAAGGCAGATGATATAATCCTTCTTATTTGTGATGAGAAGGATTATGACAATATATGGAAAACAATGGTCAGAAGGTAGGTTTTTGACATCATGGCAGTAATTAAGAAAGCAAAACCTGCTCATCCAGCAGTTAAATGGATGAACGCCAAGCCGGCCAGGCTGATAGTATTATCCTTTTTGCTGGTCATATTGATAGGCGCAGTCCTGTTGGCTATGCCTTTTGCCTCGCAGGACAGAAGAAGCGTCGGCATTCTCAACGCTCTTTTTACTGCCACCTCGGCAACTTGTGTTACCGGACTGGTCGTAGTTGATACCGCTACTCACTGGAGTTCCTTCGGAAAAGGTGTCATCCTATCCTTGATCCAGATTGGCGGTCTGGGATTGGTGACAATTACCAGTTTTTTCTACAGTTTGATCAGACGCAAGGCCAAGCTGAGAACCATGGTCGTAGCTCAGGAGTCAACAGCTAACTTCAGCTTCACCGATGTATTTCGCTTAGTTCGCAGAATTGTTTTGATTACACTTACCATCGAGCTGATTGGTGGTATTATTTTAACTTGGCGGTTTATGGGCGAAATGAAACCCTTTAAGGCCTTTACCAGAGGTTTTTTTCAGTCAGTTTCAGCTTTTTGCAATGCCGGGGTCGACCTGCACGGTGATACTTTTGCAGGACCATACAGTAGTCTTACGGCCTGGAATCATGATCCTGTGGTTGTAGTTATTACAGCTTTGCTGTTTATAATTGGCGGACTTGGCTTCGTAGTCTGGTCTGATCTGTTGCGTTGGCGCCGGGAGAGCAGGTTGAATTTTCATACGAAGCTCGTTTTAACGATGTCTGGTGTTCTAATCATTTTTGGATTCATCTATTTCCTGATAGCAGAATTTGATAATACAAGATCAGCTTTTTCCATGGGTTCCTTGCCTGTATGGCAGCGACCCTTCGCTGCTTTCTTCCAATCTGTTACACCGCGAACTGCGGGTTTCAATACGATCGATCAAGCGAGTCTGCATGACAGTTCGAAATTCATGACCGTAATTATGATGTTTATTGGTGCTGCACCTGGATCAACTGGCGGTGGCGTGAAAATTACAACTTTTGCCGTGATGCTGGCGACGATCTTCTCCGATATAAGAGGCTTCGATGACATTATAATAATGAGGCACAAAATAGCGCGTGAGACTTTTACCAGAGCGTTGGCTATTGTTGGCTTAGGTCTGACCATCATTTTGTCTGTAACCATTATTCTCAGCGTAATCGAGCGGAAGGCACTGGATAGCAACACCTTCAGTTTCCTGGACATTCTTTTTGAGAGCTCGTCAGCCTTCGGTACTGTTGGTTTGTCAGCTATAGGTACGCCTAACCTTACACCGACTAGTCACGCAATTCTCATACCAGTTATGTATCTTGGCAGAGTAGGACCAGCCTCGTTTGCGATCAGTCTGGCTATGCAAAAAGCTTCCAAGAGAGAGCTGGTAAGACCAGAGGGCAAAACACTGGTCGGATAATCACAAAATGCAGGAAACAAAGCGACATGTTGCATATCTAAGTGAGTTTGACTGTTGAAAAGGTTCGAAAGCGTAATAAATAGCTATTAAAATCAGATAAGTTTGAAAAATACTCCGCGAAAATGGGTTGACAGCATATAGGTTCTTGCATCATAATTAAGCAAATTATTGTATACAATCGCGGAGGTACTTACCATGGGTTTAACAACAGCACAGAAAATCATCAAGAATCATCTGGTCAGCGGTAATATGCAGGCTGGTGAAGAGATCTCGATCAGAATCGATCAGACTCTTACTCAGGATTCGACGGGCACCATGGCATACCTGCAATTTGAAGCTATGGGCATTCCAAAGGTTAAAACTGAGTTGTCTGTGGCTTATATAGATCACAATACTCTACAGACAGGCTTCGAAAATGCTGATGATCATAATTATATTCAGACAGTAGCTTATAAACACGGTGTACGTTTTTCCCGTCCTGGCAATGGTGTCTGCCACCAGGTTCATATTGAGCGCTTCGGTGCTCCTGGAAAAACTTTGCTGGGGTCTGACAGTCATACGCCAACCTGCGGCGGCATCGGCATGCTGGCTATCGGGGCCGGCGGTCTGGATGTAGCAGTCGCGATGGGCGGCGGCGCATATTATCTGACGATGCCGAAAATGGTTAGGATAGAGCTGAAGGGCAAGCTGCGAGCATGGGTATCTGCGAAGGATATAATTCTCGAGGTTTTGCGTATTATGTCGGTAAAAGGCGGTGTCGGCAAGATCATCGAGTATGCCGGCGAAGGTGTCGCAACTCTCTCAGTGCCAGAAAGAGCCACAATTACTAATATGGGTGCTGAGCTCGGTGCCACTACTTCGATTTTTCCAAGTGATGAGGTGGCAAGAAACTTCCTGCGTGCTCAGGGCAGAGAGAATGTCTATGTTGAACTCGGTCCTGATGCTGATGCGGTTTATGATGAGGAAATAACTATCGATCTTAGTAAACTTGAGCCAATGATCGCCAGACCTCACAGTCCTGATGACGTTGTAAAAGTATCTGAGATAGCAGGCATGCCAGTAGATCAGGTTTGTATCGGCAGCTGCACTAATTCCTCACTTATGGATATGCTGAAGGTCGCGGCTATGCTTAAGAACAAAACAGTGCCGTCTTCGGTTTCTCTGGTCATTGCTCCTGGTTCCAAGCAGGTACTTACCATGCTGGCAGCAAGCGGTGCTCTTACTGATATGATCGATGCCGGTGCCAGAATTCTGGAATCAGCCTGCGGTCCTTGTATTGGAATGGGTCAGTCGCCGAAAACAGATGCGATATCCTTGAGAACCAATAATAGAAATTTCTATGGCAGATCTGGTACATTATCGGCAAAAGTATTTCTGGTAAGTCCAGAAGTCGCTGCAGCCAGCGCTTTAACAGGTGTTATCACAGATCCACTTACGATGGGTGCTGCCCCGCAGATCGACATGCCGGAGACGTTCCTGATAAATGACAATCTGATCGTTATGCCGGCAGAACCAGATGAGGATAGTGA
>JAAYFZ010000143.1 GCA_012727965.1 Clostridiaceae bacterium | reverse complement strand
GTCATAAGTACGGCGACGACGCTATCATAAGGAGTTATGCAGTAATTTCTGATGTCTTCTCGAACTTTGGCAGCTGCTATCGAATCGGTGGCGATGAATTCGCTTGCATTTTGATTGGTCCTGATAAGCAAACCTTAGACTCAATGGCTGAAGAACTCAATAGAAAGGTTAAAGAAGCAGGCCGTGACTTGTTCTATCCATTTGTCCTGGCTCAGGGATATGCTGAGCTTAACAGAAGGATGCAAACAACAGTTGATGAATTGATGCATGAGGCAGACAAAAACATGTATCAGGACAAACTTCTAAAAAAATCCATTATTCCTCTGCCGTCCTCATTTAATGAACCAGTATCATAGGTTTTTCTTAAACACTCACTAATTCTCAGTCCAACTACCCATAACAGGATATTTTACAGCACAAAAATACCCCGCAGCGGTTAAGCTGCGAGGTATCATTTTATCATCTGTTCCGGTAATTCATTTCCAGTTCATCAGATATACATCAGCGGTAATTAATTACCAGCCGTTGCTGTAACGGCCACCGCCGCCACCGCCACTGTTGTTGTTTCTCTGCTGCTTGCGTGCTCTACGGCAGTCAGGACAACGCTGTGGTTCGTTAGCGAAACCCTTTTCCTGATAGAAAGCTTGCTCGCCCTCACTGAAAATGAACTCTGCTCCGCAATCCTTACAATTAATTGTTTTATCCGGCATCTTAAACGCCTCCTTAAAATTTTCTAGGACAAGATCTGGAACGACGACCTTTGAACAAGTAGACACAATCCAAATCTAGTCAGGAAGGCGCTGTATTCGTAGATGATCGGTTAGAGCATTGACCTTGGTCAAGAATACCATGGTTAATTGCAAATAGCAAGCTTTTTCATAATATAAATTGAATTACTGTAACTTTTACTCAATTACCATCGATGCGATCTTCTGCTCTTCTACTGGTCTGTCACCAGCTCCGGTTCTCGTTTTCGCAATAGCATCAACTGTTTCCATGCCTTCGATAACATGACCAAAAGCAGCATATTGTCCATCTAGATGTGCTGAATCCTGATGCATAATGAAGAACTGTGATCCGGCTGAATTGGGGCTCATCGATCTGGCCATGGAGATAACTCCACGGGCATGACGAATATTGTTGTTGACGCCGTTTTGCTTGAATTCACCTTTTATCTGCCAGCCTGGACCGCCCATACCTGTACCGTCAGGACATCCGCCCTGAATCATAAATCCAGGTATTACCCGGTGGAAGATCAGTCCATTATAGAAGCCATCCTCTACCAGTTTTACGAAGTTCTCCACAGTCAGCGGAGCCTGCTCTGCATTGAGTTCTACTCTGATCTCTCCACCATTTTCCATTGTTATTTTTACAATTTGTGCCATGATTATTCTTCCTTTCATTATTGATATCTGTATTTAAGGTTTATACTAGCTGGACAGACATCGTTTTTTGATATTTCTTACTGACCTTAAGTCAGAATAGACGTTTAGATATTTGATTGATTGTTCTCAAACAGCATCTTCTCCTTAAGATCCCAGAGTTTCTGCGAGAGGTCAACAAAATAATTCTGAGGGTTGTCAAATCTTCTGATTGATTCCCATAGGCGCTCAAGTTCTTCAGCATGATAGCTTCTTAATTCTTCGATAGACTTCTGTTCATGCACCAGTCTTCCACCCTTAAACACTGGCAAAAGAAGTGGTCTGACTTCATAGTTTGTCAGAAGTTTGCGTTTCCAGGTATGCATCTGGTCGAAAATTTCATACGGTTTAGAATCATCAATAACTTCTCCTGACAAAGTTATCAGGTCAGCCAGAGCCTTGCCAGTTACCTTGTCATAGAAGCGCCAGAGCTCTTTGTCACCAGGATTTGTGATCTTGCCGGCATTGTCAGAAAATTTCATTTTCGGCTGAACTATATTATCTCTCTCGATTGCGGATAGCTTATAAACACCACCGAAAACAGGTTCGGCTCTGGAGGTGATTAGTCTCTCGCCAACACCGAAGCTGTCGATCGCGGCACCCTGCTGGATCAAATCTCTGATGATATATTCATCAAGTGCGTTACTAACGGCAATTTTACAATCCTCAAGACCTGCCGCGTCCAGCATCTCGCGTGCTTTTAATGTCAAATAAGTCAAATCACCACTATCGATTCTAATACCACGAAGCCTCTTGCCCATAGGCTCGAGAATCTCACGCGCAGTTCTTATCGCATTTGGCACGCCGGATTTCAATGTATTATAAGTATCGACCAACAGTACAGTATTGTCAGGAAAAGATTTAGCATAGGCGGCAAAAGAATCGAATTCTGTAGCGAAGGTCTGTACCCAGCTATGCGCCATAGTACCTAAAATAGGTATGCCAAAATGCTCGCCGCAGATGGTACATGATGTACCGGCTACACCGGCGATATAGGCAGCTCTGGCGCCGAGGACTGCGGCATCATAGCCTTGTGCTCTCCTTGCACCGAATTCCATGACGGGTCTGCCTTTTGCCGCTTTTACGATTCTGGCTGTTTTCGTCGCGATCAGACTCTGATGATTAATGG
>JAAYFZ010000001.1 GCA_012727965.1 Clostridiaceae bacterium | reverse complement strand
GCAATTCAATATCGTAAGCAGCCAAACTACTCTCAGCTGCAGCTCGGCCTGCCCTTATTAATTCAGCCTCATCTCTTCGCAATACCGAAGCCTGTAAGCAAATCAAGAGAATAGAAGCTGCGGAGCCGATCACTAAACAGAGAAACAATGTAACCGCTCCTCTTCGTCTACGCAGAGTAAAATTATCGGACTTGGTGTGTTTTTTATTATAATCAGTCATCGCTCTCTTCCTCTGTATCTCCTCCCTGAAACACATCCCCTAGAGGCCGCATAAGATCTTTTCCAAGGCGGTATACATCAATAACTCCGTCAGGACTAACCGAAACTACTGACGTATACAAACCGCGATATTCAACAATTTTGCTGGCATAAATATGTTTGTTGGCACATGAAGCCTTCACTGTTTCAGCAGACAGGCCGGCAGCAATCTCTGATTGTTTATAAACAGGGAAAGTTAGATTTAGTGTGAAACAAGTTGCAACAATGCAAATTGGTACTGTAATTGCAGCTTCTAGTGAAAGAGCCATATGTATCGCCTCCTGGTGCACTTACCATCAGATAAGCATCTGATTCTATTACGATGATGATTAGCATAATATACCGGCAAAAGCCTAAGAGGTTGTTTGTCAGCAATACATTTTCAGTCATAATCTGTCTTTTTCACACAAAAATATACCCCCCTGATTCTATAACCAGGAGGGTAATAAGATTAGTAAGCAATTTTCTATTTCAGTGATCTAACACCTTAGATAAAAAGAGCTTGGTCCTATCATTTTTGGGATTGCCGAAAACCTCATCTGGTGTTCCCTGTTCAACGATTCGGCCCTCATCCATAAACATAACTCTGCTCGCGACTTTGCGGGCAAAACCCATTTCATGAGTGACAACAACCATCGTCATACCCTCTTCAGCCAGTTCCTGCATAACATCCAAAACTTCACCAATCATTTCCGGATCCAGAGCTGATGTTGGTTCATCAAAAAGCATGATCTCAGGATTCATTGCTAGAGCACGGGCAATAGCTATTCTTTGTTTCTGACCACCTGAGAGTTTGATTGGATATTCATTTGCCTTCTCTCTTAGTCCTACACGATCAAGCAGCTCATAGGCTCTTTTGATTGCATCATCCTTATTCAGCTTTTTCAGCTGATATGGTGCAAGAATAATATTTTCTACTACAGTCAAATGCGGAAAGAGATTAAAATGCTGAAAAACCATTCCCATTTTTTGTCTGACACTATTGATGTCACAATCCTCAGCAGTTATCTCCACATCATCTACCATGATTCTTCCAGCTGAAGGCTGGTCAAGCAAGTTCAGGCAACGCAAAAAAGTACTTTTGCCAGAACCGGAAGGTCCAACAATGACAATTTTCTCGCCATTCTTGATTTCCGCGTCGATATTTTTCAAAACAGACAGACTGCCGAAATTTTTGCATAATTTTTCAACGGTTATCACTTCGACGCAGCCTCCTTTCTATTTTTGACATCACCTGAGTTAAGCCCATTACCATGACCAGATATACTGCAGCAACTGCGAAGAGTGGCAATAACGGATCGAATGTCCTTGATCGGATCATATCGCCAGCTCTTGCCAGATCAGCAACTGCAATATAACCGGCAACTGCGGTTTCTTTTAACAAGGTTATCAATTCATTGAAAAGGGCGGGCAGTACATTCTTAAACGCCTGTGGCAGAATTATCTTCTGCATTGTAACGCCATAAGTCAGACCAAGCGAACGGCCTGCTTCCATCTGACCGCGGTCAACAGCCAATATTCCGGCTCTGATTATTTCAGCGACATAAGCACCGCTGTTAATACCGAATGCTAGTGCCGCTACCAGTATTTTACTAACACTGATCGATCCGAAGATAACATAATAGATGATCATCAGCTGAACGACGACAGGTGTACCGCGAATCACTGTCAGGTAATACTCAGCCAGCCGGGTAACAAAAAATATTCTTTTGCCGTTATAATCCAGAACCTTAATAATTGCCAGCGTAAGACCAAGGGTCAACCCAAGTGTCGTGGCCATTACTGTGATGATCAAAGTTGTTCCAAGTCCGGATACAAGCCACATAAATCTGTTTTCTACAATGAAGTCATTGATGAAATTCGTGCGCAGCTTGGTAAAAAATGGCATATCAAGTCCCAACTGCGGCGAAAACGCTGTAATTAGAGCAAAAACAAGGAAGACAGCAGCAATGATGAAATCATATATGTGACGTTTCCAAAAAGGCTCGGGAGATGGTTCATAAGCGAAAACGACTTCCTCTATTGATTCATGCTTCTCAGCTGGCTCTGTCATTTTCATCCCTCACTTTCTAAAAAAGCAGCTGCCCCGCCAGGGCAGGACAGCTTCTTTTTGAGTATAATATCATGTCGATGAACTAGAATTTAACCCTATAGTTACTTATTTTGCGCTTGCTTTACGGATAACGACAACCTGAGAAGCATCAACATAAGGAACTGAAAAATCTACATTAACCTGGCGTTCTTCATTAATTGTCATACCAGCAGCTATTGCATTGATCTTGCCCTGCTGAAGAGCGGCGATCAAACCGTCAAAATTCATATTTTCAACTACAAGTTCTTTGTCCATTTTCTTAGCTACAAGTGCCATAAGATCAACGTCTGTACCTATAACATTGTTGCCGCTCATATATTCATAAGGTGGGAAACCGGCTTCTGTACCCATAACGAGTTTGCCGCCAGCAGCGCCAGTGTTGAAATCAGGAGCCTTGCCAGCTGAATCCTTATGAGCTTCCAATGATGCTTCAAGTGTTCCATCATTCTTCATCTCGGCGATAACTTCATCAACAACAGCCTTAAGTTCTACATCACCCTTCTGTACTGCTACAGCATACTGTTCAGGCTCAAAACCAACATCAAGGATAACCAGATCATCATTTATCGCTACATATGAAGTCGCGGTATCTCTATCCATGATGATTGCATCTATTTTTTTCTGCTTAAGTGATGTTATGGCATCAACATAGGCATTATAGCGTTCTACGCTCTTTGTATCGATTTCTTTTGCAATATCATCTCCGGTCGTTCCGAGCTGAACGCCGATAACCTTGCCAACCAGATCCTCCTGGCCACCAATTTGAACCTCTTTGCCTGAGCAAGCGGCAATCGATATTGCCATTGCCATCAAGCAGATAACTGCTGTAATTCTGATCATTTTTTTCATTACTTTTTCCATCCTTTATTTCAACTGATCAGCGGTATAATACCGCTATTTTTTCTGCCAATACCAGTCCGGCCTCCAGCCAGCTGTCCAGCAGGCATTAGTCAGAAATATTAATGATTACTGACTATTTATACATCAGAACGAGTTGAATTTCAAGTTTATGGCGATAATTAGTAAACATACTGTCATTTTATGCAGTTATATGCGTATGAAGCCTGGCATTTATCAGCAACCTGCTTATCCATGTTATAATATCAGCTGATAAACTAGCATTACAGGAGATTGAATTATGCGAATTGCTTCTCAAAAATCCAAAATAAAACATATGGTTTTATGTATAGCACTGACTATGATGGCTATACTTCTAATATCAGGCTGCGATAGCAAGATTGATAACCAAGATAGATCAATAATCAATACACTTCCTTCAGACGAAGAAGTACTGAATAAGCTCATGTCGTCTGTGAATTTGCCAGGTGCTAATCAAGTTGTAACTGACGGTCACTACATTTATTTCAATAGCAGCGAGAACAAGTTCAGCAGAGCTGATGCAGATGGCGGCAATCTCGTATCTTTGAATCAACAACAGGCTTCCTGGCCGCTGATAGCAGATGAACAGTTTTTTTATGCCGCCGGCAGCACTAATGGTCCACTTACAAAAATGAAGCTGGATGGCAGTTCTCATGTCAGAGCCGGTTCGGGGACTTTGAGCAGTCTTGTCTTTTACCAGGATATGATTTATGCAATCGAGGAGCCGGATAGAACTCTAATCAGAATAAAAACTGATGGTACGAAGCGTGAGCAGATAGTTGATTCAGCTGTATCAAGCTTTATTCTGCGAGGTAACAGCTTATATATTGCCGGCAAATCGGCTCAAGACGGTATTGTCAGATACAATTTGAAAAATGACAGTCAGGAACTGCTGCTTGAAGCGGCAGTAGGAAATCTTCAGGCAGATGGCAACTATCTCTACTATGCTGATTTGCAAAAACAATATCAGCTGTTTGCACTTGATCTTAGCACTTTTGGTGATTTTGATACTGAAGAAGCTGAAGAAGATATTTCATCTGTTGTTGGCAGTGGAACATCGAATAATACAGACGGCGAAACTGATCAGGTTAGCAAAAATCTCAGTCCCTCATTGATCATGGAGTATTCATTTGACCGACAATTTGTAGTATTCGATCAGATTATTTATTTTATCGATAGTGGCAGCCAGCAGCAGTTATTTCGCAGCACTCTGAACCAGAACAACAAAATCAACAGAAGCGATGCGACTTTGGCAGTAGATGATGCCGTGGATAATTTCTGCCTGATTGGTCCATATATCTACTATCGCAGAGCAGGTATCAACAGGCTCTATCGAACTGATATCGTTGATCCTAGACCAATCAGGATAAACTAGACTGACTGTTATCCTTTTGTCCCCACAGAAGCATGTTTATATGAAGCTTGTACCTCTGACATTCATCCAGGGGTGATTTCTGCATAGCTCGCCGAAAGTAAGCGAAGGGCCATGTCCAGGATATACGACCATATCATCATTATTTTCTGTGCGCAGATTTTTGATTCTCGTAATCGAATGCAGAAGCTCTTGTTCAGATCCGCCAAGATCTGTTCTGCCGACACTATCGGCAAAAATCGTATCACCTGTAAACAAGGCTATTTGCTTGCCTGTTTCATCTATCAGCTGTAAACATATGCAACCGCTCGTATGGCCTGGAGTATTAATAACCACCAGCTGTGACCCATCACCAAGATCGATCTTCTGATTGTCTATCAGTGTTTTT
>JAAYFZ010000142.1 GCA_012727965.1 Clostridiaceae bacterium | reverse complement strand
ATACTCCACAAAAGGAATGTAATAGTAATAGAATCCCTTACCTGGATTGTTGTTCTTTAATTCGCATCGTATCTTGTCGGCTAATCTGGAATAGCTATCTTCAAATGTAGTTATCACAACACTGTCATAAGAAATTTCATTCTCTACTCCAATTGCATTTGCTCTATGATAATAATCAGTTGAAGCTACACTTGGATTAGGATTAGGATTCTTACCAATTGTTGATGTATTTGATCGAACGCAGCCTGACAAAAAAATCAAACTGCTTATTAGAATTAGCATTATGCGTACTCTTGAATATTTCATACCACACCTCATAATTCGCTATTTAGTATTAGGTCGTTCGCCGTCCTATTACTTAAACGAATCAAGTGAGGTTTTTGTTTCATTTGAAGACGATTTTTAAGGATTTTTATATGAAAATATTTCATTTCGTCGATATTGCTATATTTGCTAGAGTGTTTTTGGTTATAGTGCCAATTAACCGTCCGCATCCCCTTTGGGGTATTTCTATTCTGCCATAAACTCTTCGCTTGGCTAAGAATCGATCCTTCTCTTGAAGCTAGAATCAAGCTTTCCCCTAGCTGATCTTATTTTAAGAAAATGAAGACGTCTCCTTTATCAGGAAATTTAGTTTTCGAACACAAAATCCTTAAACATGATTCCTTCAGTACCATCTAAGGACAAATATCCTGATCTTTTTTCATCTGGATTCTTAATAGAGGTAATGAAAATATCGTTTATGTATATTTCAATCTCATTTCCAGCAGACTTTAAGTTGCATTTATTCCATACTTCTGTTTGATAATTTTCAACAAACACTCGATTCTGTTTATCATCTCTAATCGAATCATCGTCTACACCAAAAGTAGTTTTAATCGATATATAGCCTGCACCTTTCAATTCATACCAAAAGTACTGGTCTCCAAGATAGTCATTAGCAGATGTAATATTTGATTCATCAAACATCACGAAATTTAGGAATCCGCTTTTTGGAACAAAATAAGAGAAAGTAACTTCATAGTCACCATTGTGAGAGTTGGCAAGTCTCAAAGATGGCGGGAAATTACCAGGAGCAGCAGGGAATTCATTCCCTAGGCGCTTTATTACATGTGTTCCTAGTGGGATGTTTTCTCCATCATATGATAATGTTACTTGAGATGTGTTCGATATCTCCCAAACATCTTTATCATATTTACATTTATAAATGGGTAATCCTACTTCTTCTGGTCTAACTGCTTCTGATGTTTCAGACTTTGTCGTAATATTGTTGGCTTGTGTGCTTTTTACTATATTCCCAGAAGAAGCGTCATTTGAATTGATATCCAGAGATTCTTTGGAACAAGAAGAAATACATATAACCATCAATAAACTAAGTATAATTATTATTCGTTTCATACCACACCTCATAATTCGCCATTTCGTACAGGTCGTTCACCGTCCTAATACTTATACGAATCAAACAAGGCATATGTTCCATTTCATGACGATTTCTTAAGCGTGACCATTCAATTCCGTCGAAACAACTATATCAACCAGAGAGTTTTTGTCTATAGTGCCAACAAGACTATTTGCTATAGTTTCTTCAAACTTCTTGTTAGTTCATATAGGCCAAGTTTGGTAAATCCGCCGGTCTGTAGTCTGGCACTGTCATATGAAAACTGTTGTTCCAGATGCTGCGAGAGCAATGAACGGTCCTGTTCTGATTTCAAGCGGATAAAATCGATTACAGCTAGTCCTTGAAATCGTCTCAGACGCAATAACCGGGCAATTTCTTCTGCTGCCTGCATATTAGTCTCCAGCCAGATCTTCTGTGGATCGCGGCCGCGAACAGCTTTGCCACTGTTGACGTCGATTGCCAGCAGTGCTTCTGTTTGATCCCAAACAATTTTACCGCCATTTTTCAGTAACATTGTTCTATTGTTGAGTTGCTTGTCTAAGTCTCCCAGGCGAAAAATATCAACTAGACTATAATCGCTGTCTTCTGGCTGAAGACGCAGCAAACTGCGCCAGTCAGGAGCATGCTCAGACAATATGCGATCGACTTGTTCAAATAATTCTAAACCCTCAACCTGAATCTGGCGCAGACCATGTCCGGTCCAATCACGAAGTGCTTGCATAAGCGGATCCTGAAATCTTGCGAGCAGCTTGGGCAAGCTCCCGCCTAGCTCCGCTGATTGTTTTATATTGAGCCATTCCTGTTCAAGATTATTAAGTTCATTTTGGAATATTTCTTCCCTGTTATTTTCATCGGCGAAATTAAGCTTACTGCGTTTCAGCGGTCTGGCTTCAAACGGTCTGCAGACCGCGAAGAAACCAGGCAGCTGCGGTCTGGCAGTCAATTGGCTGCCTTTGCCCTCAGCAGTCGACCTGCGTATCTGTACTATAACAGGCTGTCCCGGTTTGATTCCTTCAGGTGCCAGCTTAAGTGGCAGCATGCCTTCATGATCCTCACCGAGATCAACAAAAGCAGCTGCCAGAGAAGGTACTATTCGTGATACCTGCGCCAGAATTATATCCTGTTCACGCCAGCTATTGTTCATCTCACTGCTGTCAGCAGCAACAGAAGTTGTTTTTTCCAGCATTTCTGCCGGCTTGCCGGTTTCCAGCAAAACGCAGCGCAATCTTATGCCATCAGGCTGCGTCTCCTCATATATAAGAATATCTCTTCTAATTCCAGACTTGGAATCATTCTTCACTTATGATCAGCTCCATACGTGTAATCATCGCATCAGCGGCTGCCAGGTTACCCAGTCCGCCTTGCTCTGTGAGCAGCTTAAGCATAAGATCCGGCCTGAGATTACTGCTGCTGCCGGCTTTTACCCTTATGTCCAGGCTATTAGCATCTATGCATTTCCAATCAAGCAGCAGAGCTCTGATATCGAGCTCGGATGTTTTGCCCTTCCGAGTTTTCTCAGTTATCAACGGTTGATTGCCCTCGAGCACATGTTTAGCTGCAACACAGATATCGTTTGCTTCAAGTCTGTAAACCGCTTCGCTGACCAGGCTCATCAGACTACTGCGGCCCGGGTTGATCAGATTGCAGCTAGATACTGCAAGTCCCTCAGGCAGTTTATCATTTATACGCTTGAGAAAATCTGACTCATCAACCTTTTCGGCACAGCTGACATCTATCAAATCCGCCTCGGCGGCCAGGCCGACACTTATCGGCAGTGCGAAAACCATCTGCGGACGCGGATTATAGCCCTGACTCCAGGACAGCGGTATCGCAGCCCTGCGCAGCGCGCGTTCGAAGGTTCGCATCATATCCAAGTGGCCCAGCCAGATCGCCGGCCCCTGTCTGCTGAAAATCAGTCTGTAAACAAATACTTCAGCTCTGTTCTCATTATCGTTGTTCATAGCAGATGCCACCTCCGAAGCAGTTTGCTCCACAAGCCATACAGGCTTCATGGCACGCAGGGGTCAGTTCACCTGTCAAAGCACGCTGATATTCCTGCCAGAGGAATTCCTTGTCAACACAGCAGTCAATATGATCCCAAGGAAGAATCTCCTCATAACTGCGTTCCCTTGCTGTATAGAAATCTAAACTGAGGTCATTTTCTTCGAGCGCTGTAAGCCAGCGATCGAGCACAAAATGTTCATCCCAGGCCTCAAGTCTGCCGCCTTGCTGCCAGACGCGGTGGAGAACCTTGCCCAGTCTTCTGTCTCCGCGGGCCAATACTGCTTCGATCCAGGAGGTGCTGAATTCATGCCATTGATACTTGACACTGCGACTCTTGATCAGATTGCGCAGATGGCGCTGATGCTCACGCAGCTTCTCCTGTGACATCTGAGGAACCCACTGGAAGGGGGTGAAGGGCTTAGGTATGAAAAAGGCCGTACTTACTGTCAGCTCAAGCTTACGTGGTCTCTGCTCACGTGGCAGACTACGATAGATCTCTTCGATTTTTTCTGTCAGCAAGGCTATCCCCTCGACATCTTCAATTGTTTCTGTCGGCAGTCCCAGCATAAAATACAGTTTAGCACCGCTCCAGCCACCGGCAAAAGCCAGCTTCATCGCTGAGAGCAGGTCTTCTTCTTTTATATTCTTATTGATGACGTCGCGCAGTCTCTGGCTGCCAGCTTCTGGTGCGAAGGTCAAACCGCCTTTTCTGGTTCTTGAGGCCTTCTCCATCAGTCCGAGATTAAATGAGTCAAGACGCAATGAAGGCAGCGACAGGCTGGTATGATTTGGTGTCATTTCTTCTAGCAGACTGTCAGTCAAACAGCCAAGCTGACTGTAATCACTGGTAGATAGAGAGAGCATCCCGATCTCGTCATAACCGGTGCTGGCTTCCATTTCCTTGGCTTGCTCCAGTAGTTTGTCAGCTGAACGTTCTCTGACCGGGCGGTAGATCATACCAGCCTGGCAGAAGCGGCAGCCACGTGTGCAGCCGCGGAACAGTTCAAGGAAAATCCTGTCATGTACGATTTCCATATTTGGAACAATACTATCTGTCGGGAAGCTTGTCTGATCAAGATCAAGTTCGATCCTCTTTCTGACCTTGGCCGGCACGCCGGCTTTTGCCGGTATGACAGCTGCGATGGTGCCATCCTGATTATAGGTAACATTGTAGAGCGAGGGTACATAAACGCCCTCAATTGCAGCAGCAGATAGCAGAAACTGCTCACGCGGCGCGCCGGACAGCTTCCATTCCTGATAACAGTCAACCAGATCAGGCAGCAGTTCTTCGCCCTCACCGATCAAGACGATATCGAAGAAATCGGACATCGGCTCGATATTGTAGACTACAGGTCCGCCGGCAATAACAAATGGGTCGGACTCGCCACGTTCTGATGTAAACTGAGGGACGCCCCCGAGAGCAAGCATGTCAAGAACCGTCGTATAGCACATCTCATACTGAAGCGTAAAACCGATCAAGTCGAAATCATTGATCGGAGATTTCGATTCTAGCGCGAACAGTGGAATATCAAGTTCTCGCATGCGATCAACCATGTCAGTGCCAGGGTAAAATACCCGTTCGCACCAGGTGTCATCGCGTTTGTTTAAACGATCGTACAAAATACGCAGGGCAAGATTGGACATACCGATCTCATAGATATCGGGGAAGCAGAATGCGAAGCGTACAAAAGGCCGGACAGCCTCATCAGAGGCCTCCGGCACATTTTTATATACACTGTTCCATTCACCGCCGACATAGCGCGCTGGCTTACTGACCTGGCGCAGAAGGTGACGAGGTAAATCAACTGTGTTCATTAATTATTTATCCTTTCAGTCTCTTCTCCAGCTCGGCCTTACGATCCTCGAATCCTGGCTTACCGAGCAGAGCAAACATGTTTTTCTTATAATCTTCGACACCAGGCTGGTCAAAAGGATTGACCGCCAGCAGATAGCCGCTGATGCCGCAGGCTTTTTCGAAGAAATAGACCATCTGTCCGAAATAGTAAGGTGTCAGTGCTGGTACACTTAGTGCAAGATTGGGTACCCCACCGTCTATATGAGCCAGAACGGTTCCCTGTTCCGCCTTGTGATTGACATCATTCATATCCATACCAGCCAGGAAATTAAGTCCATCCAGATCAGCTGGATCCTTTGGTATCGCCATCGATTTACGGCCATTCTCAACATGTATAACAGTCTCGAACAGGAATCGATTGCCATCTTGAATATACTGACCCATGGAGTGCAGATCTGCTGAATTATCAACACCAGCCGGGAATATTCCACGGCCATCCTTACCTTCGCTCTCGCCATAGAGCTGCTTCCACCATTCTGTCATGTAATGAAAAGATGGTTCATAATTGACCATAACCTCAACGCCATAGCCCTTGCGCAAAAGTATATTGCGCATGGCAGCATAGCGGTAGCAGTCATTTTCCATCGGATCAGCATTACGCCAGGCCTTCATGCCATCTTTTGCACCGCGCATGATTTCGCGGATATCGATGCCGGCAGCAGCGATCGGCAGAAGTCCGACTGCAGTCAATACAGAATAACGGCCACCGATATCATCGGGCACAACGAAGGTCTCATAGCCTTCTTCATCTGCCAGTTTCTTGAGAGCACCTCTCTCTTTATCAGTAGTGGCATAGATACGCTCACGTGCGCCTTCCTTGCCATACTTCTGTTCCATCCAGGTCTTGAAGATTCTGAAGGCAACTGCCGGCTCTGTTGTAGTACCCGACTTGGAAATAACATTAACAGATACGCTCTTGCCCTCAAGCAGATCGAACAGGTCAGCCAGATAAGTAGAGCTGATGCTGTTACCTGCAAAAATAACGATCGGGGCTTTGCGCTGGCGTTTTGTCAGCAGATTCTGAAAAGAATGAGTAAGAAGCTCGATGGCAGCTCTAGCGCCAAGATATGATCCGCCGATGCCGATAACGATAAGGACATCGCTGTCTCTGCGAATTTTGGCTGCAGCCTTGCGAATTCTGGAAAACTCCTCCTTGTCGTATTTAGAAGGCAAATCTACCCAGCCAAGAAAATCATTGCCAGGACCATTTTTCTGGGTCAGCTGTTTATGAGCCAGCTGCACCTGCGGAATAATATGCTCTAGTTCTTCCTTGCGGACAAAAGAGAGTGCGTTCGATTCGTCAAACCTGATCATTTCAATTACCTCCGATATCTATAAAAATCGATTTATTAATCTATTTACTTCAAAATAGTATAGAACATGACGCGTTAAGGCGCAAGAATTGCCTTTATTCTCCATAACCGTTGTAACTGAAGCACCTTCTAATAATTTCTGCTGTCTGAATATCCTGATCACTCTGAATCTGCCAAATAAGCTCTGGTTTAGGTGCTGACATATCAAAAACCGCAAGCCAGCTATTCTGCCGATTTTCACTTGGGCTAAGTAATCTATTGAGAACAGCTTGTGCCGACTCATCCCGTTCTAGCGAAACATCTGATTCTTCTTGCAGCATCTCCTGCACAAAACGTAGTCCATGTCGATTTATAAGCTTCCGTATATTTAACAGGCCAGAAGGATCACAGTAAAATTTCTCTACCCTTATCCTCCGCATTCCGGAAAACTCCTGTCGATTACGTTCGCGTATAAGTATCGCTGCATTGCGGTCATTCTCGGTTTGTGACAGTTCCATGGCCTGTTGCCAGCTTGGCTGATCTTTCTGGCCGGAAGAGATATAGTCAAGGATCAGACAATCTCTTAACAGATCAGAATTCGGTTTGTTTTGCGAAAAACAGCTGTCTGCAGCGTCGGTAGCGAGCAATTTAAGCGGTAATTCCCAAACAGCATGGCGTCCGGGAGCCAGATTCTCCCACCCCTGCTGTTTATAAACTTCTGCCAAAGCAGCAAACAGAGAGAAGGCTGAGTCTGACATCAGCAGCAAATAGGATATCGTCAGAGTGAAGCTGTCATTATTATAATACTGATCAAGTTGATTCTCGATACGCTTTTGCAGTAGTAGATCATCGAAGCTCATGCCATCTGACTGCATAATTTCATATGGTGGGTCAGCACGCCAGAGCATGCCGCGCTCGAGGGCTTGTTCTCTCATGATACTTCCAGGCAGAACCTTCAGAAATCCCAGCTGCAGCATATGTGGACTAAGTGTCATTATTTGATCGAAACTTGCGGCCATCTGCTCAAGATCATCTCCGGGAAGGCCGGCAATCAAATCAAGATGGAGATGGATCAGTCCGCTGGAACGCAGCTGCCGACTACGCAGGAAGAGTTTGTCAAGATTGCAGGATCTGTTTATCAACCTGAGAACTTCCCGGCTGCAGGACTGAACACCGATTTCAAATTGAAACAAACCTTCTGGTACTTTGGCAAGTAATTCTATCGCCTCTTCATCAAGCAGGTCAGCCGCGATTTCAAAATGAAATCTTGTTCTGCAGCCAGTTTGAATGCTGCGTTCGATCAGATACTGCCAGATCGCAAGAGCTCTGCTGGGATCACAATTAAACGTTCTGTCGACAAATTTTACCAGCTTAACATCAGCTGCTATGAAGCGATCCAGCTCGGCAAATACTTGATCCAGTTTTCTATATCTGACCCTGCGGTCACGTGAAGACATACAATATGTACAGCCGAAGGGACAGCCGCGGCTGCTCTCATAATAGAGAATTCTCTCATTCAACTGATTCAGTTCATCATCACTATAGGCAAAAGGCCAGTCTGCATTCAGGTCAAATAAATTCACGAGATTATGACAGGTTTTACCGGAACTGTCACGCCATGATACGCCGCTAAGCTCAGAGCATATCTCATCCGGTTTTCTTCCAGCTGTTAAACCAGCCAAAAGCGACGGCAGGTTAATCTCTCCTTCGCCAGCTAAGATATAGTCAACCTCGGGCAGCTCCTGCATCAGAGACTCTTGCTGCCAGGCAGCCTCTGGTCCGCCCAGAATAATAACTGCATTCGGCTTCAATATACCGAGCTCGCGTATAAGTCTTCTGGTCAACTGTGAATTCCAGATATAACAGGAGAAGGCATAAACATCGCCTTGTAGTTCATAGAGTCTTTGCAGCAGCTGCTGAGGCTGATCATTGATTGTATATTCAGCCATAATAAGCTCATCATTCTCAGTAATAATCGGGCTGCAAGCCTCTCTAAGAAGACGAAGTGCCAAACTCGTATGACTGAATTTCGAATTCAGCGTACATAAAACAATACGCAGTCCGACAGACTGCGCACTATTTCCGTTCAATTTCAAATCCTGCCTCATATTTACCTTCGATATAATCATATTCAATCGGACGAACCTTAAACCAATCCTTCTCAGCTGCATAGATCAATACTGGCCGACCGGATCTGATTCTGGAATCGCTGATAGCCGGTCCGGTCAACAGCTGACCCTTAAATTCACATTCGATCTGGCCGGGCCGCTGGCTGCGAACGGTTTTTATAACAGTTGCCTGCTGTCCGACCAGGTCAGCATTTCCTGTTGACATTTTTTTTCTAAGTATATGCCTAAGCACCCAGACCATCACTCTGAACACGATCAGCAAAATAGCAAGAATGGCAATAGACGCACCTGCTATCTGCAATAACCTTGTTATGTCTGAAACCGAGAGAGAGCCCACTTATTATCCTCCGGCACTTAATATGTCTGATTACATTCTTATTTAAGGCCAACTGGCCTGCTGTTATTATACATTATTCCTGGCTCTCAGATAGAGGACTTTTTCCTTCCACTGTATTGATTTTGTATAAGCACCAATAATTCACGCATTGTTTTCAGAGCCAATGCGGTTGAAATAGCACTAGCATCATAATGAGGTGCAAGCTCTACTAAATCCGCACCGACGATATGAAGGCCTGTGAAGTCCTTGAAGGCTCTTATCATATCCGGGAAAAGAATCCCTCCGGGCTCAGGCGTACCTGTACCGGGGAAAACAGCCGGATCATAAACATCTAAATCGATCGTCAGGTAAACCGGCCTGCTTCCGATTGCTGAAGCTATTTGTTCTGAATTATCGAAACTAATTGGATAGAAGGAAGTATGACCACCACGGGCAAACGCAAATTCTTCGGCTGTACCTGAGCGGATACCCATCTGGAAGATCCGGTCATCGCCGATCCTATCCCATATCCTTCTGATAACAGTTGCATGTGAGAGCTCCACACCAAGATAATCCTCACGTAGATCAGCATGAGCATCCAGGTGTATGAGGCAAAGATCAGGATATTTATCGAGCAGCGCCTCGAAGGCTGCCAATGTAACCAGGTGCTCACCACCAAGCATCATTGGAATCTTACCTGCTGCAGCTATTTTGTCAGCTGTATGTTTGATAATAGCCAGGCTGGCTGCAGCATCGCCCATCGGCAGGTCCAGATCACCAAGATCTGAGGTCAGGCTGCTGCTGAGGTCTGTGTCCTGGTATGGACTGTAGGTCTCAAGTCCAATTGAATCCTGACGCATAGCCTGTGGGCCAAAACGAGATCCTGGACGGAAAGAAACTGTACCATCAAAAGGTGCCCCGAACAATACTACCAGAGCATCTTTGTAATCGGCGTCACAACCTTGCATTTTAAGACTCAAAACAGGAAATGCACTGCTCTCTGTCATATAATATCCTCCTCATCAAGGGACGGACATCAAACAGCAGCTTCACCAAGCACCTGGATCATGTCCGGATCATCAGAGTTGTGCATGATTACACAATGCTGCTGACGATAAAAATTGAAATGGTCGACTATACCCTGAGTGATTTTCTCGCCTGGTACGGCAAGAGGAATTCCGGGCGGGTATATCATAATGGACTCAGCACAGATCTCTCCAACTGACTCATTGATATTAATCAGCCTCTTGGGACTGTAATAGGCATCTCGCGGAGAAACAACAGCCATAGGTTTTTCAAAAGCATCAATCTGCTGGAGTTCAAAAGGTTTAGCCTTGCCATTATATCTGGCAGAGATATCCTTCAGGGCTGTGACAAGCTTCTCGATCGTACCGGCATCATCACCGATTCCCGCTATGGCTAGTATAACATATGATTCGGCCAGCTCTACCTGAATACCATACTCATCCTTGAGCATGTCATAGACTTCGAACCCGGTCATCCCGAGCTCATTTACACGAACGACAAATTTTGTTTCATCAAAATCATAGAATCCCTGACCATTGATATCATCACGCGTCAGTACTGACAGACCAGGTGTCTTATTAAGCTCGATTTTCGCTTTTTCAATTATCGGCAGCAGCTCATCATAAATTTTGCTGCCATTTATCTCAAGATTACGTCTGGCCAGATCAATACTTGCCATCAATAGATAAGAAGCACTGGTTGTCTGCATCAGATTGATCGTAGACCGGACTGTACTGGCATCAAGATTACGCTCATTCATGAGCAGAGCTGAACTCTGTGTTAGAGAACCTCCCG
Source organism: Clostridiaceae bacterium (assembly GCA_012727965.1). Lineage (GTDB taxonomy): Bacteria > Bacillota > Clostridia > Saccharofermentanales > UBA5734 > JAAYFZ01. Next base: position 5,572 of record JAAYFZ010000142.1, on the reverse strand, counting down.
TCTTGTGCAGACTGACTGTTGCCAAATCAGCACCCAAAGCGGTGGCATTTTCCGGAAACTCATTATGAAATGGGAAATGTGCGCCATGTGCTTCATCAACAAGCACCATCAGACCGCGACGGCGGCAGAGCTTGATGATCGCTCGCAGATCAGATACTACGCCGAAATATGTTGGATTGATCAGAAATATTGCTTTTGCATCAGGATTATCCTGTACAGCTTTTTTAACCTGATCGAAACTGACGCCATTGGCGATACCATAATCCTTATTGATCTCAGGATCGATAAAAACCGGAATCGCACCGGACAATATAACAGCATTAACTGCTGATTTATGAACGTTGCGCGGCATCAATATTTTATCCTTAGGGGAACAAACTGACATGATCATTGCCTGCACGCCGAAGGTTGAGCCATTGACCAGCATAAACGCACGGTCTGCCCAATAAGCATCAGCTAATAGAGCTTCAGCTTCCTTAATGATCCCATCAGGATTAGAAAGGTTGTCAAGAGCCTTCGTAGAATTGGCATCAAGACCTAAAATCCGTTCACCAAAAAATTCTCCCAAACCAGTATGCATACGCTTCTTATGGCCGGGCACATCGAAGTGAACCAGATTCTCATGTGTATATTGCTCAAGAGCCTCATACAGCGGGGCGCGCAGGTGTTTATTTTTCATGATAGTTTATCCCCTCCCAACTACAATTTATTTCACGAAACAATTAGCGATTATAGCACAGCTATTCAGAATTACAATACATTTTTTCATTTTTATGAAAATTAAGTTTACCTATACTAAACTTTTTGCCCTCTTTTTGCCATGTCGATTTTCGTTTGTTGGTTTTGCATATAAAATGTCATTAATTTAACTTATTTTGTATTTATAATCTCAACAAAAAAGAGGCTGATCCATTGATAGACTCAGTCTCTTCTCATCCAATTAACCGGTATGATGTATCTTCTGTAACAGGTTGCAGCTTTCTGCCAAGCTGGCAGTTTTCAACGTTCTCTGATTTCTGCCAATCTATCAGGATCAGTTATTTCGATCCTGCCTCTGCCAAGCACAAGAGTGTGTTGGCCTTTGAACTCACCCAGCAGCCTCGAAACCACTTCACGCGCTGTACCGATCTCGACAGCTATGGCCTCATGCGTAGTTTTGATCAGACCACGCTTACCGCCGGTCTGATCCAGAAGCCAATTAATCAGTCTATGATCAGTTCTATCGAAGGTTACCGCTTCTAGTGTTTCCATTGTTTCTGTGAGATGTTCATAAAGCGTCAGTATGAGAAAATCTTTCCAAACAGGCTGTTTATCGAGAATTTCATGGTATAGATGCATCGGCACCATAAATAGTCTGGCATCTTCCTCAACCTGAGCTAGCGCGGGAAACTCCTCCTGTCTCAACTGACATGCAATTGACACCAGACAGGTTTCACCTGGTCCAGTTCGAAAGAGTGTCATTTCTCTGCCGCCTGCCGAGAGCTTATATACCCTGAGAACTCCCTGGAGCACGAGCGGCAAATACTGACACTGCTGGTTTTGCTGCATCAGCATCTGCGAAGCTGGAAGATCAATAATCTGCCCATGCATAAAAAGCAGCTCTCTCTGATCACTAGTAAGCTTTTTTAATACCGGGAAAAGCAGGTCCAGTTCATTTATCTGTTCAGCTGTAATCATTATCATAATCTCCTGATGTCTTTTTCTTTTCATCATATCACAGCAAGGACATAGCAGAAGTAATAAGCTTCGACTTCTGCCAGTTTTTTTCTCGCCATGATACATGTGTGCCCGCTGTAACCTTAAAAATCAGTTAGAATATTAGCAAATGTAAATCAATGAATCGAAGGTGATCATTATGAAGAAAAAATTTCTAGTTCCGGTATTAGTGCTTGTTCTTTTGCTAGCCCTCTCGTCATGTGCTGGTCAGACATCCTCTAGCACAACTAATACAGTGACAGAAGAAGCTAACACAACAAATTCCGCTGATTCTGAAGCGACTGGCAGCGCAGAGCAAACTAGTACTGGTGAAACAAATTCGGAAACAGAAAAAGAGAGAATACTTGAACTGATAAGTCCTGAGAAGGCCCAGGAATTGCTTGCTTCCGATCAGGAAGTTTTACTATTAGATGTTCGTACTCAGGCAGAGTACGACGAGGTACATATTCCCGGCAGCACACTCATTCCTGTTGAGGAGCTTAACGGCAGGCTGGAGGAAATCAGCCAATGGCAAAACAAACCGGTTATTGTCTACTGCAGGTCAGGCAGGCGCAGTGCGATAGCAGCCAAAACTCTCTCCGATGCCGGTTTCTCAGTCATTTATGATTTGGGCGGCATCAATAACTGGCCTTATGAAACTGAGTAAACTAAGAAAATCCGGTATTGAGTTTGCTGCTCGATACCGGATCTCTTATTTTTTATGTTCTAACTAGTCTTAGATTTTTGCTTCTATTTCCTGCTTAAGTGCATCCTTGGATTTTACGCCTACACTCTGCATGATAACATCACTGCCCTTGGTCATCGCGAGAGTCGGAATGCTCATAACACGAAATGCTGAAGCCAGATTAGGCTGCTCATCAACATTGATCTTGCCTACTTTGATTTTACCTGTCATCTCATCTGCCAGCTCATCGATAGTTGGAGCGATCATTCTGCAGGGCGCACACCATGATGCCCAGAAATCAATTAGTACAGGTACTTCAGAATTCAGCACCTCTTGTTCGAAATTTTCCTCAGTGATCGTAAGTACATTTTTACCAGCCATATTATTCAGGCTCCTTTCAGGTTTTTATTATTTTATGAGCTGATTATACCTGTTGTTAGTAGATTCATCAGTAATTATGTCACCAAATAAAAAAGAACCAGTTATCTATCAACCAGTTCTATTTCAATTATGTTCGGTTCGAAGAGGTCAAAGCGAATTTGAAGCTCTCAAGCCTGATTTTGCGTCTGGTATGGAAAACCTCAAGCAGAGCACAGTACTTGTCTACCAGGCAAACTAGAAGCGATTCGCGGTAGCGCGGCGGGCGAAGAGTCAGCGGCCACATATGTTTACTGATGATATCTGCTTCCAGACGACTTAGCTGAAATAAACCGGAAGCATTACGTAGTGCTATACCAGGATGAGTGAAGCCATGAAGGCCCTCAGGCGGCTTGATCTTATGCCAGTCATAAAGATAGAGATCATGAAGCAGCGCCCCTCTTGCTACTGCCTTGCTATCCAGCCCCAGCTTCTCGCTAAGCCGATAACTCAAATAAGAAACAGATAGGCAATGCTCAAGGGTGGTTATGCTGTTATGATGAATATGCTGATCCATCGCCCTAACCTGAGGGTGGCGAAGCAGCTCTTGAATAAGCATCTTATATGCGGCCCAGTTATCTTCATGTTTCATAGTTATATTATAATACCTTGCCGGCAGCACTGCTATACTGCCTATGTTAAGACTCTGTTAGCCGAATCAGAGTTCATATACGCGGCGCGCAACCGCCTCTGCCTGAGATTCCAGGCCGAGATCCCAATAGAGCTGGAGTACAGTATAACGATTTCTAAGTTCTCTGGCAAAAGCCGCCGCCTCGAAAACCAGTTCTTTGCTGATACCGAGCTCAGCAGGTCTGACAGCACCGCCATTAACTTCAAGTGCATTTTGGATGTTCATGGGATCTGGTATCAACTCTTCGATCATAGCAACAATAATCTGCCAATTGCGCTCAATTTTCTCCAGTCTGATCAGTGCTCTATGCGGATCATTCTTCAAAGCGCTTTTTTCCAGAAGGATCACTTCATCGCTGCTGCTGCCATATGCCCGGCGTATATTTTTCTCCCAGAGGAGTTTGTCTGATTCACTCAAGCTTTCAAGACGTCTTCTTGCTGCGCTGAAATCCGGCTTGCTCTTCACTAATTCACGATAGAGAGCGCAAGTCAGAATCGAGGCCAATCCAACCTTACTGCCATGGAGAACGGCAGGTCTTAGATCTTGTAAAAATCTCATTTCCCAAAAATGCGAAATATGATGCTCACTGCCTGAAGCAGGACGGGAATTGCCAACGAAGCTCATTGCTATGCCTGTCATAATCAGCCCGTCCATGACAAGAGTAACTGCCTGTGGATCTCTGGCCGCGATAGCACCGCTGGCGGCAAGTGTCGATCTGACAGTCGCTAATACAATATCTGCAATCTCAGGGCAGTAATATTCATCTTCGATCAATGAAGACAGTTTCCAGTCAGCTATTGCGCTATACTTGCCAAGAATATCACCCAGACCTGCAGCCAGCATAACAGCCGGCGCTTCTGCCAGCAGCTTGCTCTCAGCCATGACAGCGTCAGCGCCCTGAGCTTCATAGGTGATTTTCATGCCATTATGGATCAGCGGGGAGACAGTAGAAGCATAGCCATCCATAGATGGAGCTGTTGCCACAATATAATAAGGCAAACGGAGCTTGAAACTAACATATCTGACTAAATCATTGAGCGTACCTGAACCATGAACGATAATAAGTCCAGTATCACTGCTAGCTGCCTGGAGCAGAGTGAAAACAGCCTTTTCATCTGGAACAAGATCGCCTTCAGAACCAAGAATACATGTATCAGTCTTATAACCAAGACCATGGCAGATCTTACTGATCCTTGCAAGATCAAGCTCGGCTGTATTCCTATCGGCTGCCAACAGTAATCTATCATGGCCTGGATCAAGTTTTCTGCCATCGGATGTTAATTGCTTACTTAAGAGCTCAGGCAGACTGCTAAGCACATCATCACCAGTGATGATTCTCTTGATATCTGTGCTATGAGTGCGACCGCAAATGCAGTTCCATTTTTTATGTGCTAGTTGTTCAAGTTTATTCGACATGAGGCCTCCATTATTTTTGATCATCGCAGCTCAAGATCGCAGGTAGCGATAATATCAGCTCCGGTATCAAGTATATTCGCAATGATGGCATCACCTGAAGAAACAGGTAAGTCAATACTAATTGCATGAATCTGTTCAAGCGCAGGAAATATCAGATCCTTGGGAATTGCTTCCGAACTGCGCACACTCAGTGGCCGTTTGCCTCTGCCGGTTCTAATAAGAGTTGTTATCATTCTTCGTGGTCTAATAACCTCATCTTGAGCATAGCTCCGGCCTCTATTGCATTCATATCCCGTAATATCGAGTATCTCCGGTCCGTTTTCTGTCTCTTTGACCTCTACACTAAGGCGGCATCCCATCGGACAGCCGGTACAGGTAATATTTTCAATCATTGTTCACCCTCAATGCTTACTGTCAGCCGGCGATCATCCTGCCCATGGCTATGCTCATCAGTCATGCCGCTAAGCTGTTCAGGTGTCAGACCTGCCTTCTGCCAGTGTTCCGGTTTTATAATTATTGTTACCATTTCTCCTGGTGTCATTATCTGTTTTTTCTGTCTAATCAGCTGTTTGCCGGCGAAACTCACTATGACCTGAGCTTTGCGGTAGATCGCATCAGGTCTAAAAGATATTGTCAGCATATCCTGGCAAAAGCCGTCCGACAGATGTTGCGGTACAATACCTCGAACGCCTCTGCCATTTTCCACTTCTATTGTCTCAGGAGATTTT
>JAAYFZ010000141.1 GCA_012727965.1 Clostridiaceae bacterium | reverse complement strand
GAGACAGTAGAATCTGAAATTGAACTTGATAAAAATACCGAAAAAGTGACAGTAATGTCCAGATTCAGAACACATTCTGATAGTATGATCAGGCAGATCAGCTCTTCAACGGGCGTTTTGAGAATCATGCCCCCGGCAACAGCCGTTCTGGTTGTATTAACAGTGATTTTGCATATGACTGTTGGCGGTGGTGCTGCCTTAAGACCACAAGATGAAATAAGCATCGTTGATAATGGTGTATATGAACTTGGTGATTATGAATCGCAACCATATCTCGATTCTGACTTTAATAGAAATGCAAATGATTTAAACTTTGATAGTACCATGCCCGGGTCAACAGCTGAAGCGGCTGCCGAGACAGTCTCAGAATCTTCATTAGAAACTACAGTTGAAACTACAGAACCTGTAGTGGAAACAACCATAGAAACTACAGAATCTGCAATGGAAACAACCGTAGAAACTACAGTTGAAGCAACAGAGACAACTGAAGAAACTACAGATGAAACAACCATTGAACCCGTACCGGAATTTAAAACTGTGGATCAAACTCTTTACCTGGCTGCTAATAAGGTAAACTTGCGGTCTGAACCAAATACCACATGTGAAATTCTGGATATTATTACCTTAGCAGAGCAGCTTCGTAGAACAGAGGTTTCTAATGAATGGAGCTTAGTAACGACTGCAAATGGTTTTAGCGGATATATCATGAATAAATATTTGACTGAGAGTAAACCGGAACCGACCCCGGCACCTACACCAGCCCCAACACCAACTCCAGTCCCCGCTCCAGTACAAACAATAAAGCAGACACCTGTTATTACATCTCCTGATTCAAAAATCAGTCCCGAGAAGCAGCAGGAAATGGTAAATTTGGCGAAGTCTTTCCTTGGTGTTCGTTATCAGACACCATGCAACGCGCCAACGACTTTTGATTGCTCAGGGTTTACGCGTTATATTTACCAAACGATGTTTGGCGTGGACCTGCCTTACACTACTTATGGACAGATAACAAAAGGAATAAGTGTTAATATATCGCTTTCTGATATTCAGATTGGAGATATCATTTGTTTCGACTGGTCCTATAATGGCAGCTGCGACCACGTTGGCCTTTATATTGGAAATAATCAGATAATTGATGCTTCTAATAATGCGGGCAAAGTCAGACAGAAGGCGTTGAATATTGAAAGCAGTCCAATTTTATCAGTTAGAAGAATCATATATTAAGATAAACTTAAAATCTAAGATTATTCGAGAGGTATTTAAATATGTCCATGCAGGATAATGAGCAGGTATTGTCCCCGCCCAATGGTACAATATCGAAATTCAACAAAAAACCGGTTACACTCATAATTGCGATAGTAATCTTGGCTTTGGTGGCAGCATTAGTTGGTGGTTATTTTATTTGGAATCATTTGCAGCAGCTGGAACAAGCTAGAATAGAACAAGCTCTGTATGAACAGCAACTACTTGAACAGAAGCTGGAAGAAGAACGAGTTCTCTATGAGCAAGCCCGTAACGAAGTTCTGACGAATGAGTTCTATGAAGGCATAAGTATTGCTGGCGTGGCTGTAGGTGGTATGACTCTAGATGAGGCAGATGATAAGTTAAGCAAAGTGATTGCTGATACTTGGAGTAAAATCGAATATTCAGTTTCACTGGGAGAACAGACCTGGAGCTATACCGCTTCGGACATTGGCATTAGTCATGATCTTGATGAAGTTATGAGCAAAGCCTGGAAAATTGGACGTATGAGTGGTCTGCAAGATGAGAAATCGCAAATATTTGATAGGCAGCAAATGATCCAGAAACTTGTAAATGAACCTGTTGATCTGCCGGTTTCATTTTCGTATAATAGCAAAAAACTTGCTTCAAGTTTAAGAAAACTGGCTGAAGAGCTAAAAATTGAAGCAGTACCTGCTCAGGTAACAGGCTTCGATACGGGTTCGAAAAGATTCATAGTTTCTCAGCATTCGGATGGACTTACCGTATCTGCGGAAAACGTAATATCATCAATAGAGAGTGACTTCGCGACAGATATTTTCACAGGCAGCTATGAGCTGCAGTCTGAGATCATACCTGCACCAAATGCTGATCTGGCTGCCAGGGTGGCTGGGCTTGGGCTTGTATCTCAAGCTAGAACATACGCAGCAGCGCCTGATGCACCACGCGATAATAACATTCGGTTGATTGTAAAGGCTCTTAATGGTCATGTTGTCTTGCCTGGAGAGACTTTCTCGTTTAATGATGTTATCGGCAGAAGAACTCCAGAAAAAGGATATCAGGCAGCAGGTGCGATATTCGACGGTGCATTAATTAAAACCGTTGGTGGAGGTATATGTCAGCCAAATACGACATTATATCAGGCAGTCCTTAAAGCTGATCTCAAAATAACTGAGAGACATCCACATACTTACCCGAGCTCATATACAGATATCGGAATTGATGCCGCCATCGATTGGGGCAGTCAGGATATGAAATTTGTTAATAACACGGATTATCCGATCGCTATTGTCTCATGGTACAGCAAGCCTG
>JAAYFZ010000017.1 GCA_012727965.1 Clostridiaceae bacterium | reverse complement strand
TTCTCAAGAGGTCGTTGTAGAAGCTTCGATCCTTGACGAAGTAAGACATGTGATCTCCTTGCTGCTGTTATTTGTGTTAACATTCATGGTTTGACCCATAAGATTTATGTTAACATTTTCTCTAACTTGAGGCTATCACTAACAGACTGTTAAATATCACAAATATGCTTAAATAGGCTAAATCGAATGGCGATTATGCCTGTAGATCCGAGACAACCGTTATGCGGCTTGATATCATATTCATCCAGCATGTATAACGGAACACACCTACCTCCTCAGGTAGAAACTCAATCACTGTTTCTCCATAATCAAGATCCTTCGCGATGTCAAAATCATCTATCAGGAGACTGTAATTGCAGCCGTTAAGATCGCCCTGTTCTGCGGTAATGACCCAATGGACTGGCAGGCCGGCCTGAACTACGATCGGCTGATAACGTCCATTTGTAAACCTGGTTTCTACCACCTGATAACCATCCTCAATCCTGGCAAAAGTCCCGTCCGCTGATTCTATCTGACGATTTGTTTGTCTGGCCTGAATCAGCATAGGTATGTCGATCGCCCGACCGAGCATTTGGATGCCAAGTAGAATTACCAACGCCGCACTTGCAATTTTGATGAAATGGGATTTCTTATTGGTCAGAAGACCCGAGAAGAAGCTGACACTTAACATCATTGGTGTTGTTCCAAGAGCGAACAGCATCATGGATAGAGCACCTATCGCAACACTTCCGGTTCCCAAGGCATAAAGCTGCATCATCTGAAGTGGACCGCAAGGCATCAGTCCATTGAACAACCCTACCCAGAAGGCTGAGTTCTTCGACATTCTGGCTTGTAGTCCGACAATTGCAGAAGGCAGCGGCATTCTGATCTTCCGCACCCATGGTGTCAGCTCCAGAACATTAAGACCCATTATCAGCATGAATACACCGGCGATCAACATTATTACTGTCCGGCCGGTATTGCTAATTGATATTGCCTGTCCAAGTAATCCGGCGATTGCACCCGTAATAGTATAGGAAATATTTCTGCCGACATTGTACTGCAAGGCTCTGCCTGCGGCTTTCTTCCTACTCACTTCGGAAACGATTCTACTGCTCTGCTTTTTACCTGACGCACCGGCTGCCAGACTGATACCGCCACACATAGCCACACAATGAACACTAGTCATCAATCCGACCACAAATATCATGAATAGACTCGAGCCGGTCTGAATCTGTGGCACAAAAGTTAGTAAGCCTGTTCTGGACAGCAGTTGATACACGATCAACATTGCGACCAGAAGAATCATAGTTTTAAGAATGAGGCTTTTTTTAGAGCCCTTAATTGAGGATGTTTCATAGCCTACTTGTTGTATTATTTCTTCTATCTGACCACGATCGATCAGCTCCGGGAAGAAGCCTAAATGTAACTTGCCACTGGCATAGTCGGCTCTCGCCTGCAATATGCCCTTATGTTTATAAAGTGCCTTGACTATGGTTTTCTCGCAGCTTCTGCAGGTCATGCCATGAACATCCACAATTATTTTCTCAGTCTTCATAATGCCCCCGGATCATCAGACTACATGTTTGTTTTCTGATAAATCATATCGTTTTAGTACGATATTAGCAGGGAATTGTGGACTTTTTGTGTACATGGCGCATTGAGCATTGCGATTTCTGCGCGCATGATGTCTGCCCTTCGGTACGAGCATGGGTGAGCCGGATATCGGGTCGCAATAAATATCACTCTCAAGCGCGAAGGCGTCTTTTACCAGTGTGGTTGTTATAACCTCTTGCGGACTTCCTTCAGCTATCAATTGGCCTGCGCGCATGACGAAGAGATGGTCGGCATAGCGGGCTGAGAGATTGATATCATGCAAAACCATAACAATTGTCGTTCCTGTCCTGCGATTAAGATCAGTCAGAAGATCCAGAATCTCGACTTGATAGGTAATATCAAGATAAGTTGTAGGCTCATCC
>JAAYFZ010000140.1 GCA_012727965.1 Clostridiaceae bacterium | reverse complement strand
CGCGACTTTCACCTTGGCAAGGTGACACTCTACCACTGAGTTAATCCCGCACATGGTGGGTACTATAGGACTTGAACCTACGACCCCATGCGTGTGAAGCATGTGCTCTCCCAGCTGAGCTAAGCACCCGACTTGGTGACCCGTAGGGGAATCGAACCCCTGTTTTCGCCGTGAAAGGGCGATGTCTTAACCGCTTGACCAACGGGCCATGTGGTAGCGGCGGTCGGATTTGAACCAACGACACTTCGGGTATGAACCGAATGCTCTGGCCAACTGAGCTACGCCGCCATGTGAGGTGCTGCACCGCATGCTCCTGAGGTGCTTAATGAGTTTATCAAGAGACCTTGATTTTGTCAACAGTAAATTTGCTGTTTTTTTTAAATGATTTTCGGGTCAAAATTGCTGGTTGACCAGTCCTGATATCGCCATTTAACAAACGCTGAAAGCTCGACCAACCGCACTGATCCGAGGACCCGGAAGTCCTTGGAATCAGTCGATCCAGTCGAGCATTTAAAGCATTATTTGCTGGAGTTAAGAACTCTTACTTAAGTTCTACTTCAGCGCCGGCTTCTTTCAGCTTAGCTACAGCAGCTTCAGCGTCTTCCTTGCCGATGCCTTCTTTGATGGTTGAAGGAGCATTGTCTACCATTTCCTTAGCTTCCTTCAGACCAAGACCTGTCAGCTCACGTACAGCCTTGATAACGTTGATCTTAGAAGCGCCAGGGCCCTTCAGAATAACATCAAACTCTGATTTCTCTTCAGCAGCAGGGCCTTCAGCAGCAGCTGCAGGGGCAGCAACTGCCATAGCAGCGGCTGATACACCGAATTCTTCCTCAAGAGCCTTAACCAGCTCAGCCAGTTCTATAACTGTAAGAGCTTTTACTTCTTCAATAAACTTTGTTACTTTCTCACTAGCCATTTTAAAATTTCCTCCTTATTGGTTTTCTTAATTATTCTTCCGATTTAACAGCAACAACTTCTGCAGCTGTTTCTACACCTGCTGCTTCAGCTTTTTCCTTAACTGCGTTAAGCAGCATTGCTAATCCTGCGATTGGAGAAATCAGTCCACAGACGATTTGTCCATACAGAACTTCAACAGGCGGGATCGCAGCCAGACGATCGATATCAGAAATCTCGATTTTAGCACCATCCATAGTACCGCCCTTGATTTCCAGTTTGTCGAACTTCTTGGCGTATTCCTTGATAACCTTGGCAGGAGAAATAACATCGTCCTTGCTGTAGGCTATGGCTGTAGGACCTTTCACAACATCTTCAAGACCTTCGTAGCCTGCGTCTATAAGAGCACGGCCGGAAAGTGAGTTCTTGATAACCTTGTAGGTTACACCTGCTTTACGCAAAGCAGAACGAAGCTGTGTGTCCTGTTCAACAGTCAGACCACGGTAATCGGTGAAAACCATTGCCTGTGCTCCCTTGAACTCGTTCACCAGATCAGCGACTATCTGCTTCTTTGTTTCCAGTACTTTTTTGCTGGGCATGTCAGCACCTCCTTGTTCAGTATTAAAATACCCCTCTCGCCAGAGGCGGAGGGGCATGTTGATGCTTTTTTGAAGCACTAACTGCAACCTCGGCAGGATTTATGACTACGGGTAGTCACCTGCTGTCTCTGGCATACAGGAACTATTTTCAATTTTCGGCAATCAAATCAACAATAACTTAGACAAGCCTGGTCGTGTTGATCTTGATGCCTGGGCCCATCGTTGATGTGATGGTTACACTCTTCAGATACTGACCCTTGGCAGCAGAAGGCTTGGCCTTGATAACTGCACTCATCAGTGTCTTGAAATTGTCCTGCATCTTTTCACTTCCAAAAGAAGCTTTGCCGATCGGACAATGAATGATATTGGTCTTGTCGAGACGATACTCGATCTTACCAGCTTTGATCTCGTCAATTGCTTTTGCCAGATCCATTGTAACTGTACCTGACTTAGGGTTAGGCATCAGGCCCTTAGGACCTAGAACCTTACCGAGTCTACCAACAACACCCATCATGTCAGGAGTTGCGACGACTATGTCGAAATCAAACCAATTCTCTTTTGTAATCTTCTCGATCATATCCTCTGCGCCGACAAAATCAGCACCGGCTGCCAGAGCTTCATCAGCCTTAGGTCCCTTAGCGAAAACCAAAACCTTTTTGCTCTTGCCTGTTCCATGAGGAAGTACTACTGCACCACGGACCTGCTGGTCTGCATGACGCGAGTCAACACCCAGACGGATGTGCAGCTCAATGGATTCATCAAATTTAGCGGTTGCTGTCTTAAGAACCAGCTCGATAGCTTCTGCAGGCTCATAGGCCGCGGAACGATCGATCAGTTTGGCAGCTTCCTGATATTTTTTGCCTCTTTTCATCTCAATTCACTCCTTCGCCTTAGTCGTCAATTACGACTATACCCATGCTGCGGGCTGTACCTGCAACCATATTGGCACAAGCTTCCAGATCAGATGCATTGGTGTCGACGATCTTGATCTGAGCAATTTTCATAACTTCAGACTTAGTGATCTTCGCGACCTTGTCTCTGTTTGGCTTGCCTGAGCCACTCTCAATATTGCAGGCTTTTTTCAGCAGTACCGGTACCGGCGGAGTCTTGGTAATGAAAGAATAAGAACGATCAGCAAAAACTGTGATGATGACCGGAATTATTAGTCCGACATCTTTCGATGTTCTCTCATTAAACTCTTTTACAAACATGGCGATATTGACACCATGCTGACCAAGAGCTGGTCCTACCGGCGGCGCTGGCGTAGCTTTACCTGCGGGGATCTGCAATTTAACATACCCGGTAATTTTCTTTGCCATGATGGCCACCTCCCAAATAGTTTTACTATATATTCGAACACCTCAGTTATGAGATGTACAAACCTCTGTTGTCTGCAGCTTAGATTCTCAGTATCTGAGTAAGCTCCAGTTCAACTGGTGTCTCACGACCAAACATGGAAACAAGAACTCTAACCTTCTTCTTATCCAGGTTGATCTCCTCAACAGTTCCGATGAAGCTCTCAAGTGGTCCGTTGATGACCTTGACTGAATCTCCGATGCCATAATCGACAACCGGTTCCCAGTTGGACTCCAGACCCATGATCATAAGTTCTTCATCTGTAAGCGGCGTCGGCTTAGAACTGGTAGGGCCGACAAACCCTGTAACTCCGCGGGTATTGCGGACAATGTACCAGATCTCGTCTGTCAGAATCATTTTAACAAGCGCATATCCGGGATAGATCTTCCTCTGAATGGTCTTCTTCTTACCATCCTTGATCTCGATCTGTTCCTCTACAGGTACAGATACCTCCTGAATATAATCCTGAATACCACGATTCTCGACAAGGCGTTCCAATGTAGCCTTCACCTTGTTCTCATAGCCAGAATAGGTGTGTATTACATACCACTTGGCTTCTTCCAGGTTATGGTCTACCATTGATCAGGCTCCTTCACTTGTTTCAACTGTTTCAGTTACAGCCGGCCTGTCTGCCTGCGGTGAATAGAAACCAACACCAGTTAAAACGGTGCTGAGAACAGTATCCACTACGAACAGTATGATCGCTGCGGCCAGGCAGATAAATAAAACTGTAGCTGTACTCTGGATAAGGCGTTTCTTATCAGGCCAGATAACTCGCTTCAGTTCTGCTCTAAGATTGCCGAAGAATCTCTTAAGCCCTTTGCCCGTACGAACAAAAAAGGCAGCGATTTTCTGGAAAGCATTCATCTTAGGCTTACTCTTCCTGTTGTCTCTCTTCTCGCTGATCTGTTTTTCTGCCATGTTCAAACCTTCCTTAACAATACTAGAGCTGCCTTATTTCGTCTCTCTATGATCGGTATGTTTGCGGCAGAATCTGCAGTACTTCTTCATTTCAAGACGATCAGGATCGTTCTTCTTGTTCTTCATAGTGTTATAATTACGCTGTTTGCAAACTGTGCAGGCCAGAGTAATTTTATCACGGGCTCCTGGTTTTGCCATTTGTATCACTCCTCCATAATAACTTTTACTGGACCGAATTCCACAAATTGGTCACAAAAAAAAAGACCCTGATGTGGACAAGCAAACGAATGATACCACAGGCCAGGGGCTTTGTCAAACCTTATCTTCTCTTTTTGAGTTCCTCATAAATGTCATCAAGAGTGACTCCCTGCTCAACCAAAAGAACGTTCAAATGATAGAGCAGATCAGAGGCTTCGTAGATAACCTCTGATCTCGATTTGTTCTTCGCTGCAATGATGACCTCGGCAGACTCTTCACCAACTTTTTTGCAAATTTTATCAATTCCTTTGTTAAGAAGATAGTTGGTATATGATCCCTCTTTGGGATTTGCCTGTCTATCCAGAACTACATCATATAGCTCATCTAGTATTTTCCCGATATTGCTCATAAAAAAACTCCCTCGATATTATTTATCCGGCTAGTGCCGATAATGATCTGGTAAATAGATTTTTGTCAACCTGTTGGCGACCCCTATATAATACCAGATTTATATAACTGGCAAAAGGCTGGCAGTTCAAACTCATTCCTTTTTGTCGAAATCACTCAGCTGACGATAAAAGCATGATCTGCTGCCTGTATGGCAAGCGGGACCGATTTGGTAGACATCTATCAATAGGGTATCCGCATCACAGTCCACTGCAATAGATCTGACTTGCTGGAAATGACCTGAGGTTTCACCCTTAAGCCATTGGCGGTTACGGCTGCGGCTATAGTAATGCATCAGACCGGTCTGCAAAGTTTGCTGCCATGCCAGTTCATTGACCCATGCCATCATTAATATTTCACCAGTCTCTTGATCTCTTATGATCGCTGGGACTAGTCCATCACTGTCAGTTTTGAACTCTGACCATGAAACCTGCGGAATACTCACAGGTTCAAGAAGCTGCTCTTCACGATCAGATGGTTGCCTGATGGCAAGACCACGAAGTGTCAGGTAATCCTTAAGCTGGTCTATCTTGATTTCGCCAAAATGAAATAAACTGGCAGCCAAAGCTGCATCGGCACCGCCTGCAGTTAGCCCATCGTAAAAATCAGACAAGCTGCCTGCGCCGCCTGAAGCGATGACAGGAACACTGACAGCATCTGCTATCATTCTGGTTATCTCCAGGTCATAGCCGGATTTTGTGCCATCCTTGTCCATACTCGTCAACAAGATCTCACCAGCACCGAGAGATGCTGCTCTCTTAGCCCATTCCACAGCTTCAAGGCCTGTGGTTTTGGTGCCGCCGGCAACTAGTACTTCATAACGACCATCAGGCTCTTTACGCACATCGATCGCGACAACAATACATTGGCTGCCAAACCGTTCAGAGGCTTCTCTTATGAGATCAGGTCTGGCAACAGCTGACGAATTCAGTGAAACCTTGTCAGCACCGGCCTGCAGGATCGCCCTGATATCATCAAGCGTTCTTATGCCTCCACCAACGGTAAAAGGAATGAACACCTGCTCTGCTACCTGACGAACAACATCTATCATTGTTCCGCGTTCCTCAAGAGTCGCGGAAATATCAAGAAAAACCAGCTCGTCTGCACCTGAAGCGTTATATGCCTTGGCTATCTCAACAGGATCGCCAGCATCTCTGATATTTACAAAATTAATCCCCTTGACTACACGACCGCCGCGCACGTCAAGACATGGTATTATCCTCTTTGCCAACATTGCTCTAGCTTCACCTTCCCTTCATATATCGCCTTACCGACGATCACACCGGCAGCGCCGGTGCCTTCAACTGCTTGTATATCCTCATAACTGCCGATTCCGCCGGAAGCTATGATATCGATTCCTGTCAGCTGAACCAATTCTTGTGTTTTCTCAAGAGCGGGGCCGGTAAGCATACCGTCTCTGGCAATATCTGTATAGATTATCGTTGTCGCACCGGCCTCTGCCATCCGGCATGCCAGCTCGGCAGCCTTGATGCCGCTGCCTTCAGTCCAGCCGGACACACTGACTTCGCCGTTTCTTGCATCAATACCTATTGCTATATTCTGTCCATATAACTTGAGCGCCTGTTCAGTAAAAGCACGGTCACGGACAGCAGCAGTTCCGAGAACCGCACGATCAATATCATATTTTTCAATTAATAGCGTCAGGTGCTGCAAATTGCGAATACCGCCTCCGGTCTGAACCTTGACTCCTGTCTGACGCTTGATATTTCTTATTAGCTCAGCATGAACAGGTGCACCTGTTCTGGCCGCGTCCAAATCTACTATATGAATCCAGCCGGCACCTGCCTCGGCAAATTGCCCAGCCATGTCAAGCGGGTCATCATTGTAAACAGTCACCTGATTATAATCACCCTGGCGCAGCCTGACACAGCGTCCGCCCAGAAGATCGATAGCGGGGTAAATAATCATTGTTTTGCCTCCTTATCCAGCCAGGATCTAAGCAATCTTAAACCGGCATCACCGCTTTTCTCAGGATGAAACTGAGTAAGCAAAATATTATCTTGTCTTACAGCGGCAGTGAAGCTGCTGCCATGACTGCTTCTAGCAACAGTTAAACCCAAATCATCCGGTACACAATAGTAGGAATGAACAAAATAATAGTATTCTCCGGCGGTCAGATGCGAGTCATCCACCTCATCAAGACAATTCCAGCCCATGTGCGGAATCTTCA
Organism: Clostridiaceae bacterium; assembly: GCA_012727965.1. Classification (GTDB taxonomy): domain Bacteria; phylum Bacillota; class Clostridia; order Saccharofermentanales; family UBA5734; genus JAAYFZ01. Next base: position 2,314 of record JAAYFZ010000140.1, on the reverse strand, counting down.
ATCCCGGACTCTGTTCGAATCGCCTCACATGTCCGGGCAAAATACCTAAGCCACGGGCTCTGCCCTCTTCACTAGACTGAAACATCAGCTGCATTCCCAGACATATCCCGAGAAAAGGCTTACCGGAAGCAACAGTACGTTGTACTGCCTGATCCAATCCTAATGCCTCAAGTCGGGTGACAGCATATTCCATCGCGCCTACACCCGGCAAAATTACAGCTTCAGATTGATCAATAACGGCAGGGTCGGAACTAATAACTGTATCCGCCCCCAGCCATTTCAGAGCCTTGGCTACACTGCCGAGATTGCCCATTTCATAGTCTACTATTGCGATCATTTTAGAGCCTTGCCTGTTAGTCTCTCATAAGCTTCTATATATTTAGCAGAAGTCTTCTCAATGATGTCCTGAGGCAGGGCAGGCGCCGGCGGATTTTTATCCCAGTCAAGTGTCTCAAGCCATTCTCGCAGATACTGCTTATCGAAGCTCTTCTGAGCACGACCTGGCTTCCATTCTGATTTTTCCCAGAATCGCGAGGAATCAGGAGTAAATATTTCGTCTGCAACAACTAATTTGCCATCACTGATACCGAACTCAAATTTCGTATCAGCAAGGATAATGCCTACACTCTCAGCATATTTCGCCGCATAACTGTATAACTCCAGACTCTTATCTCTAAGCTGAACAGCCATATTGCTGCCGATAATATCTACAAGCTCATCGAATGTAATATTGATATCATGCCCGCTCTCTGCTTTTGTCGATGGTGTAAACATAGGCTCCGGGAGTTTATCCCCCTGCTGTAAGCCTGCCGGAAGCTTGATGCCGCTGACGGTTCCTGTCTGCTGGTACTCTTTGAGGGCTGAACTCTCCAGGTATCCGCGAACAATACATTCAGCTGGCAGCATTTCTATTTTTTTGACCAGCATTGAGCGGCCAGCCAGCTCTTCAGCATATGCTGACAGACCCTGGGGATATTCAGCTGGATTTGTCGAAACAACATGATTCGGAACCACTGACTTCGTATAATCAAACCAAAAAGCAGCAATGCTGTTAAGCACAATTCCTTTGTCAGGAATCAGCTCATCGAAAACAACGTCAAAAGCCGAGATTCTGTCAGTAACTACGATTAAGAGAGATTCTCCGAGATCATAGACATCCCTGACTTTGCCCTTGATGAAGAGCGGAAGTTTTATAAACGAGGTATCGTTTAGCAGCATGTAATTATCCTCCCTGTAGGTACATTAACCTTGATTAAGGCTTATCTCATTTATAGGACACCTTTTGTGCTTGGTATTCTGTCTGCATTGGCCTGGTCGATTCTTATAGCCTGACGCAGAGCTCTGGCGCAGGCCTTGAACATACCTTCTATTATATGATGATCATTTCTGCCATAGCGGCAGCTTAAGTGCAAGGTGATGCCTGCATTGAAGGCAAATGCACGGAAGAACTCCTCGGTTAGCTGTGTATCAAAATCACCCACCAACGGAGCATTAAAATCAGCATGAAAAACAATATAAGGGCGACCAGACAAATCAATCACTGCCTCAAGCAGTGCTTCATCCATTGGTATAATCGCATGACCATAACGTTCTATACCCTTCTTATCTCCAAGAGCACGTGCTACTACCTGTCCGAGAACTATTCCTGTATCCTCTGCAGTGTGATGTCCATCGACAACCAGATCGCCTTCTGACTGGATTTTGAGATCTATCCCGGAATGTTTGGCAAAAAGAGTAAGCATATGATCGAGAAATCCTATTCCGGTTGATATCTCTGCTTCACCGCGGCCATCCAGCTTAAGTGCAATATCGATCTGTGTTTCCTGCGTTTTGCGGCTAAGTTTCGACTGTCTCATCTCTACCTCCATAACAGCATGTTGTAGCTTTATATACTCAATGCTGAAGCATACCGGCGATATATATCCGGCTTACATTACTGTTCTTGTCAGACTTTATTATAATCCAAGATTTCTGCAAGGCTGTCAATCAGTATATTCATTTCGTCATCTGTGCCGATACTTATACGCAGGAACTGATCTATTCTGTCCATCTTAAAATGTCTGACCAGTAATCCCGCTGAACGTAGCGATGAGGCTAGCTGAGCAGCATCATATGAAGGATGCGAAGCAAAAACAAAATTGGCTGATGACGGCAAAACAATGAAACCCATTGAACTAAGCTCAGACTGAACCCTTTCACGCGTTGCTATGATCTTCTGTCTGGTCTTCTCAAACCAGTCGCCTGCCCGAAGTGCCGCAGCAGCAGCTGTCTGTGCCAGACAATCCAGTGTATAGGAATTGATGCTGTCACGTGT
>JAAYFZ010000139.1 GCA_012727965.1 Clostridiaceae bacterium | reverse complement strand
GGCCAAATTAATTGAATCTTAGCTGCCTGGCAGCTTAAAAAGAAGGACTGCTGATGGAAGTGATTTCACAGCAGTCCTTTTTGCATTATCCCCTTCTCAGCATTGTATTTACACGCCTGTACTCTCTGGGGCTGTATTCCATTTTCTGCTTAAACACACGTGAGAAATAGAACTCATCATCATAACCCATAGCCGCAGCGATTTCTGAGATCGTGCGATTGGTCAGCAGAAGCTTGAGCGAGGCCTGTTGAATCAAGCGGCCCTGTATATACTGATTAAGAGTGATGCCATGCGCCTGGCGAAACTTACGCCGCATCGTCTCATAAGGCATTTCCAATGCTTCGCAGACATTGCGTGCAGACAAGCGTGCGGAGAGATTTTTCTCTACATAGGCGTAGATATGGCGATACTCACCGGCTAGCAGCATGCGAGGTCCGAGATCGGGCAGCTCATCACGGATAAATGAAGCAATCGTTTCATAGGCGATGCCCTTGAGCGCCAGCAGGTCAGGCAGCTGACCGCTCTGATACATGCTGAGAATCGAGCCTAGCTTATCTTGTGCAAGAGGAAGACGGAAGCAGCGGTCGATACCCTCCAGAATCTCGGAATTGGCATAGCGCAGCGAGAAGTGAAAATAGAACTTTTCGATTCGCTCGCGAGTACGCAAGTTAACCTTGGTATAGGGAGGAATCAGATACATATAACCTGGTTCAAGATCCATACGGCCATCGTCCGTTTCCAGCCAGCCATGATCTGCGATCATATAATATATCCTGCCAAAAGGCGACATGACGTCAAATTGATTCCACTGCTGATTGCCGATGAAATGTCCATGGTCAAGCAGCTCGAGCGCCAGCCTGTTCAGATGCATCGTCAGCTGCTGATTCCGTTCGATCCCACGGCTGTCCCTGTGGAAGTCCGGCATATGCCTGATTTCCATATTATCCATATAATCACCGCCTTATCTCAAACCGTATATTCCATGATTATACCAAAATATCCATGTATATATGACTAGATACCTATACAATAGATAGTAGGGCAGTTTATTAATTGTCCGCAAACTGGCTACTCTCTGTCTAGGCATCGGAGCGATGTCTGCAGAAACAGATTTTAGGAGGTTTAATATGCCACAAATTATGAATGAACCTGTCAACAGCCTGATAGGCCGTATGCCGAAGATCGGTATCCGTCCATGTATTGATGGACGCCGCCGTGGTGTTCGCGAATCGCTTGAAGAGCGTACCATGAATATGGCCAAAATAGCAGCTGACCTGATCAGCAGTAATCTCAGACATGCCAATGGCCTGCCTGTCGAATGTGTGATCGCTGACACCTGCATCGGCGGAGTAGCCGAAGCAGCTATGTGCGAAGACAAATTCGCCGCTGAAAATGTAACTGCGACCCTTTCTGTAACACCTTGCTGGTGCTATGGACTGGAAACAATGGATATGAACCCTCTGACGATCAAGGCAGTCTGGGGCTTCAACGGCACAGAGCGTCCTGGCGCTGTATATCTGGCTGCTGTTATGTCTGCTCATGCACAGCGCAAGCTGCCTGCCTTCTCTATTTATGGTCGTGACGTTCAGGATAGCGACGATACGAGCGTCCCTGATGATGTCAAGGAGAAGCTCCTGCTGTGGGCCAAAGCTGCTCTGGCTGCTGGTACCATGAAGGGCAAATCATATGTCAATATCGGCGGCACCTGTATGGGTATTGCCGGCTCATATATCGATGCTCAGATGTTCCAGGAATATTTCGGTCTGCGTACTGAGTGGCTGGATCAGGTTGAGATCGAGCGCCGCATAGTTAATAATATCTTCGACCAGGAAGAGTTCGAGAGAGCTGTCGCCTGGCGCGAAGAATATTGCGAAGAAGGCTGGGACAAGAATGACGGCAGTCCTTATCAGCATACCCGTGAGCAGAAGGATGAGGAATGGCTGCGTGTAGTTAAGCAGACTCTGATCATCCGCGACATCATGATCGGCAATCCGAAGCTGGCTGAGCTTGGTTTCGAAGAAGAAGCCTGCGGCCGCAACGCCATTGTCGGTGGTGTTCAGGGTCAGCGTCAGTGGACTGATCATTTCCCGAACCACGATTTTACAGAAGCTATTCTTAACTCATCTTATGACTGGAATGGTATTCGTGAGCCTATGATCCTGGCTACTGAAAACGATACTTTGAACGGTTTGTCTATGCTACTTGGTCATCTGGTTGCAGACAGTGCTTCCGTTTTCGCTGATGTCCGCACCTATTGGAGCCCGGACGCTATAGAACGTGTAACCGGCTGGAAACCTGAAGGTGCCGCTTCTGACGGATTTATCCACCTGATCAATTCAGGTGCCGCTTCACTTGATGGTTGTGGCAAGATGCAAGACGCAGAAGGCAACCCGGTCATGAAGCCTTTCTGGGAAGTCACCAGCGAGGATGCCGACGCTTGTCTGGCTGCTACACAATGGTGCCCTGCAGATAATGGTTATTTCCGTGGCGGCGGCTATTCTTCGATGTTTGAAACTCAGGCCGAGATGCCTGTAACCATGGTTCGCATTAATAAGATCGAAGGTCTTGGACCTGTTCTGCAGATTGCTGAGGGTTATACTACAGTTCTGCCTGATCATGTTAACAAAACTCTGCAGCAGAGAACTGATCCGACCTGGCCGACGACCTGGTTTGTACCCCGCACAACCGGCGATGGTGCCTTCAAGGATGTTTACAGCGTAATGGCCAACTGGGGCGCCAATCACGGTTCGTTCAACTATGGCCATATCGGCGATAAGCTGATCACTCTGGCCAGCATGCTGCGTATGCCTGTTGCCATGCACAATGTACCGGCTGACCGGATCTATCGTCCGCATGCCTGGGCTGCATTTGGCACCGTAGAAGCTGAGAGTGCAGACTATCGTGCTTGCGAAACCTATGGACCGATGTTCGGCTGATTCTCTTGTCAGCTTGTCTGAACTGATCCGGCGGTCGGTTTAGACATCATAAGCTCTTGAGAATTGTTAAAATAACATGATGATAACGACATAATTTTGATCGGCCGGGCTTAAGAACCGTTTTCTCCCTGATATAAGTCTTATTTCAGGGCAAGAGACGGTTCTTTTTTGTTATAATATTCTGGTATGCATAAGCTTAGTTCTCCATTACTCAAGCGACATATCAGAACGGAGGGGTTTATTTGGATTTTTCCACTATCGCAAATTCAGGGTTCATGTACATACTCGGTGCTTTGGTAGCCCTGTTTATTACATTGTTGTCTGTTGCTTTCCTGACAAAAGCCTGGCGGGCCGGCATCAACAAGGGGATAGACAGAGCCGTCATGATGAAAGTTATTCGCTCTAGCGCCGTCTTCACGATCGTACCTTCTATCGCTATTTTGCTCGGCCTGATCACAATGGCCGGAGGTCTCGGTGTACCTCTGCCCTGGATGCGTCTAAGTGTCATAGGATCAGTTCAATATGAACTGATTGCTGCAGACAGCGCCGCCAGAGCAGCTGGTCTGCCTGAACTACTGCTTCGGAACATGACGCCTGAGGTCTTCGCCTCAATAGTTATTGTCATGACTGTCTGTATCCTGGCCGGACCACTGTTCAATATATTCTTCCTGAAGGGTTATCTCGGCAAAGTAAAAAACATGCAGCAGAAGGATAATACCTGGGGCAAGCTGGTAGTAGCATCTCTGTTCATGGGCATGATCTGTACTTTCCTTGGCAATCCGATAATCACGATCAGACAAGAACCGCGTGCCGGCTGGATCGCCATGCTGGTAATGGTTGTAGCAGCAGCTGTCTATGCAGTTTGTGATTATCTGGTACAGAATAAAAAACAGAAGTGGCTCGATGGCTTCATGCTGCCGATCAGCATGATCGCCGGTATGGTCACAGCTGGTTTCATCGGTTGAGGGGGGAATATCTTAATGAGTGGAAATAAATCTTCGGCTAATACTCAGGCAGGCCTCAAGAGCGCCTATAGCGAGAGCATTCATTTTGTCGGCCGTCTCTGGACAGGTCTGGCAGTATTGCTGCTGCTGGCGGTACCTCTGGCCTTCTGTGTTTATTATCAGGTGCTTCCAGACGGTGGCGCGATCTTAGCGGGTCTGCTGAGAGTCGCGGTCATCTATATTCCAATCGGCGCGATCGAGGCTATTACCTTCGGTCCCATGCTAGGCGGTGGTGCCTCCTATCTGGCCTTCATTACAGGTAATTTGACCAATCTGAAAATACCCTGCGCAATCAGCGCCCTGGAACAGGCAAAAGTCGAATCAGGCAGTGAGGAGGCTGATATTCTGTCGACTCTTTCTGTAGCAGCCTCGGCTCTTGTCACCAATCTGATTCTTATACTGGGAGTGCTGATGTTGATTCCGCTAACGCCAATACTACAGTCACCCGTACTGGCGCCGGCTTTTGCCAATGTGGTTCCGGCATTATTTGGTGCACTGGGTTATATGTTTATTTCGCGCAACTGGAAACTTGCCATCCTACCGCTGGCATTTGTTCTGATTCTGTTTATCGTTTTGCCTGTCGGTCTGGCAAACACGATCAGCGGCGGTCTGATTCCGGTAACAGTTCTGATTACGATTGCCGGTGCGAGATTCCTCTATAAGAAGAAACTCGTCTAGTACAAGGATATGAGCGGGCATAAAAAATACCGGCATAAGAATGGGGTTCGGGTTATGAGCAAGGATAATGAGAAGAAGATATATAGCAAATTTTTGGAGCAGACCGCTGCCAAACATCTGGCTGAAATGATCCGCTGCCGGACAATTTCGCTGGAGAGCGGCGGCAGCCGGGATGAATTCTATAAACTTCAGGGTGTGCTGCATAAGCTTTATCCTGAAACATTTGCTCTTTGCGAACTGATGAGGATCGATGAGCTGACTCTTGTGCTGCTCTGGCCGGGAAGAGATAAAGACGCTGCTCCTGTTGTGCTGATGGCTCATCAGGATGTTGTTGAGGCCACGGGAGAATGGACACATGATCCATTTGGCGGTGAGATCGCTGATGGATTTGTCTGGGGACGCGGGGCTATAGATGACAAGGGCTGTCTCTGTGCTGTCTTAGAAGCAGTGGAGCGGCTGGTTATCGCCGGCCATAAGCCACAGGCGGATATCCTGATCGTGATGTCGCACAATGAAGAACCCATGGGTACAGGCGCTCCTTCTGTAGTCAGCTGGCTGCGTGAACACGATATTACACCTTCGATGGTAATCGACGAGGGCGGAGCGATCGTCGATGCAGTTCTGCCTGGTGTCAAAGGTCTTACCGCTATGATCGGTACAGGTGAGAAGGGTTATATCAATGTACGCTTCATCGCCAGATCACGAGGCGGTCATGCCAGTACACCGCCGAAGAGTTCACCGCTCGGACGGCTGGCAGCGATGATCGATACAATTGAGAAGAAGCCGCCTTTTGCCCCTAAGCTTGATCCGGTCGTCAAGGATCTATTCAAACGTATGGCGCCGCATATGTCGGGAGCACTCAAGTTTGTCTTCAGAAATCTCTGGCTGACTGCGCCGCTGCTGCCGCGTTTGCTGGCAAAAATGGGCGGCGAGGCCAGAGCTCTTGTGATGACTACCTGTGCTTTTACAATGGCAAAAGGAAGCGGAGCGCCGAATGTGCTGCCGGAGCAGGCTGAGGTGACAGCCAACTTAAGAGTTGCTGTGCATCAGACGGTTGATGAAGTAATGGGACAGCTGCGTGAAATCGCAGACCGCTATGATATTGAGTGTGAGCAGATCTATGCTCATGAGCCGACAGCAGGCAGGCTGCTGGACAATCCACAGGCTGAGCATCTGACATCAGTAATCGAGCAGATCTATGAAGGCGTCAACTGCGCACCTTATTTAATGCTGGCAGCAAGTGATTCACATCATTTCAGCGAACTTACTGACAAGATTTTTAAGTTCACACCTTTTCATCTTACTCGTGAGCTGCGCGGCGGCATTCACGGCATCGATGAGAAGTTGCCGACATCAGAGCTTGCAAGAGCAGTTTTGTTTTACGAAGAGCTGATCAGGAGTTTGCCTTCTTTTTGACATCTACGAGACGGGCACCGTCCTGGAAGAAGAAGCGACAGCCCAGGATCAGAAAGGTAATAATTGTAAGCGAGAGACTACCCATTATCGCCAGCATGATACCTATCTGATAGCGGATCGCAGTCGTCGGCAGTGTGCCCGAGAGAATCTGACCTGTCATCATACCGGGAAGAGATATTATACCCATACCAACCATAGAATTAATTGTTGGCAGCAGAGCTGTGTCAAAAGCCTGATTAATCAGTGGTCTGGTTGCATCTCTGGGAGTTGCGCCTAGCATAAGACTATTTTCGATCAGATCGCGCTTACTGGAAAAATCACCGTAGAGACGGTTAAGCGCAAGGGTTATACCTGTCATAGAATTACCAATTATCATACCGCTGATCGGTATCAGATACTGGGGATTGTACCAAGGCCTGATGCCGACAATAATAACTACAAACAGAAGTGCTGAAACCAGACTGCCTCCGAATAGAGCAGAGGCAACCAATATTTTCATTTTTCCGGACATCATATATGGAACTCTTTTGTAGACATTTGCGGTCGCGAAACTGAGCATGATCATAAGCATTATTGAGCTCAGCCACCAGCTGGGATTTTCAAAAATATAGAGCAGCCACCAGCCCATTAACATCAACTGTACAGTCATACGAACCGATGCGATCAGGATCAGTTTCTCGCGTTTAATACCACGCCAGCGCACGATAAGAAGCAGTATTATGACAAAAATATAGGCTATCGACAGTTGTACCAGCGACAGATCAATTACGTCATTCATATGATCTTACCCCCATCCATCGAAATAAGCTGCTGAGCGTATTCCTCTGCCAGCTCGACTGCATGGGTCACCATGATCAGCTGTTTGTTATTCTCATGGATCCAACTAACAATACTATCCATAATTCGTTTCTCATTTGCAGGGTCGAGCGCTGCGCTGGGCTCATCAAGCAAGTAGACCGGCGAGTCGAGCAGAATGACCCTGCCAAGACTGATGCGCTGTTTCTCACCACCAGACAATCTTGAAGTATCACCATCAAGGTTTAGCTTAAGATACATAATGTCGAGTACTTCCTGCAGCTTGTTATCATCAGGCAACTCACGGTGTTGAAGTTTTAGACCCGCAACAAGATTGTCACGGACTGTTCCCTCATAGATGATCGGAGTCTGGGGCAGCATTGTGACCTCGCGGCGAAGCTCTACCGCGGCAATCACACTAACATCTGTCTGATTGTAGTAAACAGCCCCGCTATCAGGTTGTTCCATTTTATTAAGCATTCTAAGCAGCGTAGATTTTCCGCAGCCAGATGGTCCGATCAGACAGACTATCGGATCGACCATGCTGACACGTTCAATATCCAGTATGTTTTTGAATTTGAGATCTATTGCTTCAAACAATCCTAATTCTCCTTGATACAAATTATTACGGGGCTAAATCTCCGCGGAAAACAGCCTGGAAAACAAGTGAAGCCGACCCATATAGGGGTGCTTTCTCCATATGTTCAGCTAGACGAATCTTAACATTATGCGCTTTTTTCTGGAATATTCCGTTATTAACTTCACTCTCAAGAGCTTCAATATGCTCAGCTACAAGTTCTGCGCCTTCATGTCCGAGCAAAATAATATCAGGATCAAATACATTGACAAGATTGATCAGACCAGTCTGCAGAGCCTGCATGAATTCCGGCAGCCATTTTTCTTTGAACTTATGATCACGGCTCCTGGCAATCAGCTCGTCAAGGCTGCCTGATCCGGTCTTGTTAAGCAGCACCGGTAAACTTATATATGTTTCCAGACAGCCTCGCCGCCCACAATAGCAGACGGGCCCGTCCATTTGAATGCTCATATGGCCGACTTCGCCGCCATAGCCAGCACTACCCTGGAAAATACGTCCATAGGCGATAACACCTGCACCAATACCATTTGTCAGGCCAATATACAGGCAATGCTGCTGACCACAGGCGGCACCGTATAGATGTTCAGCCCAGGCAGCTGCATTCATGTCATTGTCAAGCCAGACCGGCAGCTCGAAGCTTCTGCTGACCATCGCCTGCAGATCGATCATTTCTAGACCATAGAAATTCGGTGGATCGAGTAATATTCCTTGCTTAATATCGAGAGGACCGATTGAACACAAGCCTGCACCTATTATTGATAGTTGTTCTAAATCGTCTCGCAGTTCACTCTTTATAAGAGCTGCCATATTGGCAAAAGTCTCCTCAAGCAGCAGGACATTTTCAGCAGCTGTTTTCTCTGTCGTCAGCGGCAGATCCTGTTTCCATGATTTGTAAATATGACCAGTAATATCGGCGATAACAGCCTGCAAAGCATCCCTGGAAAGATAGAGTCCCAAAGCAGCAAATTTATCTGCCTGAAGACGCAGCTCAAGCGACTTCCTGCCAGCAGTCCTGATTTGTGCTGATTGGTTCTGTGTATCTTGTTCTTCTCTCTCAAGTTCTATTAGATATTTTTCTTCAAGGAGCTCAGATACAATATTACTGATGGCCATCTTGCTAAGACCCAGATACCTGGTCAAATCTGATCTTGTAGCGGAAATATTAAGAGCAAGATAACGGAAAACACTTGCTCTGTTCGCGTTCCTGATATATTGAAGATTTTTTGCTTTTCTGCCGTTGCTACTCTTTGTCATAAAACACCCTCGTTTCACT
>JAAYFZ010000138.1 GCA_012727965.1 Clostridiaceae bacterium | reverse complement strand
TATGGCTTCCTTGATATCGCTAACTACATTTTGTGGTGATCGAGTACGCACTCCACGACCGAAAGCATGTACCAATGCGCAATAGTCGCATTTGTGCGGACATCCTCTTGATGCATGAACCTGCGGCCAAACAGTACTATGCCCGGCCATTTTTCTATAATTATGTAGTAGCCCTCTGGCAGGTATTACATCAATATCCGCTGGCGGTTCTGACCGTCCAGTGAAAATCAGTTGTTCATCAACATAATAGGCAATCCCGGCAAAAGCTGCTTTTTCTTCACTCTTGATACTTCTTAGCAGCTTGAGGATTGTTTCATCACCTTCTCCAACGAGAACATAGTCACAATGAGATGCAGCCTCAGCATAATTAAGTGTTGCATGCAGGCCACCGATAACAACTGTTGCTCGTGAATTTCTGCGAATATGTTCCGCAAGCTCATAACCTCGTATGGCATTAAAAGTAAAAATACTGATGAAGATCACATCAGCCTCAAAAACATCGCTCCAGTTGATTTTGGAGATAGATTCGCTATAGATGAGAACATCTTCTTCAACCCGCTTAACAATTGCCGCCAAAGTCATCAGACCATGCGAAGGTGTTCTGATATATTTGTCATAAACAAAATAATTCAGTGGTGACTTGCGATATGGCTGGTTTCCTGGTTCAAGAAATCTGATCTTCATTTAACTACCTGGCCTCATTATGCTTCATGCAAGCTGTTTCTTCTTATTAATAATACTCTTTTATAACAGTCCCGTTTAGACTATTTTTTCACCTGATGTTACAATGGCAGAAATAGAATTTTTCAAGTAGATGCATTGCTCTTCGTTTAACGATTTGCCTACAAACAGGTGCAGCAGTATGGATCAGCCAAAACAACGTAATTATGTTGTCATCTCTGTTTTGTTTATTTACGCAGCTGCTTCAATACTAATATTTGCCTTATTCCAAAATAGTGTTGTCGCAGAGCGTTTTTTTGATTCCTTACAGTTGATCACCAGCTTCGGAGCAGGCATTTTCATACTGACAAAAGGATACAAAAGCGAAGCTTTTAGTCCTGCTATATATATTGGTTATGCCTGTATAATATGGAGTTTTGGGCAGTTGTTTTGGTTTGCTTATGTTTTGACCGGTAGAGAGGGTCTTCCCTTCCCATCTGTGGCTGAACTTGCTTTTTTAGGCGCCTATTTCTTTATCATTTCTGCAGTAAAAGATAATGCGTTCATGCCCCGAAAGAGAATGGTTACAGCAGGAGTTGTTTCTTCTCTTATGGTTATGGCAACTTTTTCCATAATTCTACTAACTTCTCAAATCAAGTCTTTTACTGGAATCTATAGTTTGATTTTTATCACAACAGCTGCAATAACTCTGCTTTTTGTAATCAGTAAGCAAGGTATGAATTTACTATTGAGAAGTTCTATTATTCTGCTTTGCATTACTGATTTTATATTGGTTATACAGATTCTCTTTGGTTTTAGTTCTGCTCTGTTCTTATCAGATCTACTGTATCCGCTTGTATTCTTACTGCTGATGTCAGATGCTTGGAGGAAACGCTGAAGTGGATATTATTTATTCCTTGTTCATTGCCACCACTTTGCCGATTGCTTTGTTATCGCTTGTTGTTAAGCAGGAAAAAGCTCGTCGCTTGCTTTTGTTTTTCTTATGGGGAATTATATCGTATGTTTTGTCACTGCAAGTAAATAGGTTGATATTTTCATTAACCGGGCTAGGTGCTCAACAACTCTCGATTTCAACTGGGCCGATTGTAGAAGAGTTATTTAAAATGTTGCCATTACTATTTGTTTTTCTGTTCTATTTCAAATTGAAGGCAGAACTTATTAGTTTGGGAATGGCTTCAGGTATCGGATTTGCTATTCAGGAGAACTTCCAGTACATATTGTCATCTTCACAAGAAGGATTGCAGCTGATCTACTATGTTGTTCTCAGGAGTTTATCAACGTGTTTAATGCATGGCCTGGCAACGGCAATGATTGGTTATGGCATATTCCTGATGAGCAGGGCCCAAAAACGCATTCAGCCTGTCTTGTTTGCTTTCTTCTCAATGGCTGTCATTTTCCATGCGCTCTTTAATCTACTCATAAGCAGTTCATATCACATCTTGGGAACTATGCTGCCGGCCGTAATTTACTTATTGGTTAGTTTGCTTATGCAAAAAGATGCTAAGAAACATCAAGATATATGATCTGTATTAATATCTCCAATCATCATAAGTTTCAATCCCTGATGCAAGATGCCGCCAGGTTATTTTCTTGTATGAGAAACTAATTTCAACCATGTCACCGTAACTCTCATTTTCTGGTATAAACACCATCGGCTTATACTGCGAGATTTTCATGACCAGTGCACTATCTAATATTGCCTCATAGTACTTTTCTTCCTGTCCTTGTGCATTTATATGCCAATACTCAATCGTGACTTTTGCCTGTTCACCAGTTGTACACATCTGGTTTAAAAGTGGTGTTCCGGAACTTATTTGTGTTGTAACGACAAAGGGACGATGCCTTCTCATTCCAGTCGGCATACCTGTATTTTGATCTATCGGTACTTCTATCAAATGTTCAATGCTATAAATCGCATGTGTGGCTTCTCTGCCTGCATCAGTCACTCCTCCATCAACTACACCCTGTTTAAGTCCTTCAATACGCATATAAGCAAGAGATCCTTCTCCGCTGACAGATGGTCCTGTATAGCCCAGCAGGTTACCTGAACCAGGCTGATCAGCTGTCAGAACAATCAGCAACGCGACAATGGCAACTAATAATATCCCACTTACAATAAGGATTGCTTTTTTCCTCTGCATTATCGTCTCTCCTTCGCCTCATTCATTTAGTGTTTCTTAGCTAATATAATTTCATTCTACATGTAACAGCTGGGACTTCCTACTTATTTTTAAAAGCATATATTACATTTATAAAGCTTTGATGGAGCATCATGAAATGGCCATAATTGTTATCAGCAGTGCCAGGTTATTCTTGCTGGGTCAGTCTCATTAGCAATTGCTATTTTTTTTAGAGCTGCTTGCATATTTGCACATTCCGCTGCCGAGGCTGTCTCCAAGTCTTCCCATTGTGCATCATCGCCTAGTTGATCATAAGCTAATGCCAGAGCACCGTATAATGCCAGGCCGATACAGTGTCTAGCAGAATGTATGGTTGAGGCACACTGACCGATTGCTCTGGCAGCAGCTTGGGCGGCAGCGGAGTTTTCATTTTCACGAGCGGATTGATGGCACCTGAGAATCGCTGCTTTTGCTTCAGGCAACTTGATTTGCCCCTCCAGCCAGGCTTGTGCCGCCATTAGAGCTTGATAGGGTCTTATATCCGCAGGCAGATCTGATTTTTCAGTATATTTTTCAAATAGCGGCAGGAGATACTCCTGTGCATAATCAATCGCCCACCTGACCAACGTCGTTTTGCTTTGTGTTTCAATGAGGCGCATCAGCGATTGAATGTAAGAAGCATTCATGTCGCTGAGCATTTTTTTGCGTTTTGCCATGATGCAATCTCCCTGCCGTCGATATCTCTATAGCAGAATCTCTCCTGCATTCCACAATACGATAAAATCTTTGCTCTGTTGTACTTATATTTTACACCCGGCTAGTTTTTTGTTATCGATATTTCGCAAAATCACCACGCAATTTGACAATTAATGACACTGCTCATATCTGCACGGGATTACTTTTTTGAAAGCAGTAACTGTTGCATAAGAAACACAAAAAAATATATAGATTGAATAATTTATAGGTATTAAGGTAATTAGTACTTATCAAGTTAATCTTATATACCTTAATCACTAAACCCCCTTTTCAATTCCTAGTAAACCACTTAGAATAGGAACACGCTCTTATAGAGCTTGTTCTATATTGAATTACTTCTATAAGGCGTTTCTTTTACCAGTATGAATCTATGGCAGATTCATTTTCGGTTAACCACGTTTCCCCTGAAAACGAGGCTGAAAACAGAGTGCTTGCCTCCAGAATTGCAAGAAATAGTAGATGGAGTTTTGTTTATCACTAAATTTTGTGAGGGGGTTATTTTATGTTCAGTTCTATTTCTGATTCAATGAGTACACGATCTTATAAAAAAAATGTTATGAAACGTAGACTATGGGCACTTATTGTGATGTTTACGATGGTTCTTACACTTATTCCTGCCGCTCCGATTCTGGCAGATTCCAGCCAGATCAATTACACCGACAGATATTGGTACACAGGCGGCGGAGTAAATGGAACAGGTATTAGCGGCGGCACAACAACAAGAAAATTTAATATGACAAGTGACTTTATCGCTTTCTGTGTTGATTACAATACAGGCATAAGTCAAAGTGTTCCTTATGTCAAGGTTTCACTTGACCATGATGCCAGTGTAGCTATGTTTAACAACACGAATGCTAACCCGGATAAGATCAGAGCTATACTGACTTATGCCTGGGACAAAACAAATACAGACGAAATAGCAGCTATTCAGGACGCTCAGTGGAATGAGATGCATAACATTAGCTTGCCAACATCTGCTAATGCTAATATCACGAGCATTTACAACTATTTGAAAAACGACTTACAGCCGATCAGTGCATCAAGTATAAATGAAAATGTGTTCACACTTACTGCAC
>JAAYFZ010000137.1 GCA_012727965.1 Clostridiaceae bacterium | reverse complement strand
TCCTCATAAACCTCATTTAAAAGGTCAAGGTTTATACTTCTTGTAAATATTACACTCTTACCCATTATGTTTTTCTCCTATTCTAACAAACGGCACTAATAGTTCCTCAATAGAATCACTGCCGTGTGTGATGTATTTTTTGCCGCGATCACCAATACACTCTTCGTTTGCAAAGAGATAATAACGATAATTTTTCGGCATATAAGTGCCAGCATACTCGGAAACTTTGAACTTATCAAGTTCTTCAGCACCGGCAAAATCTTTATAAATAACAGCCCTACGGCTGGCATCCTCGGTCAAAAGTCCCGGCTTTGTAAAGCGACCCATACCAGTCGCTTCAGCATGTCCGTGGTCAGCTGTGATATAAACATCAAAACCAGAAGACAGTAGATTATCAATCATACTTCGAAGTGTGCCGTTTTTAAGCCATGTTACTATATCCACTGCCATCCCAGTGGTTCCCTGAAGCTGTCTATGTACTAAGTCATCTATAAAATTTACAACAATTCCAGCCGCTTTAACTTTCTCAGAGATTTCAGGTGTTTCGGTTTTTCCAAAAAATATTTCATTATCGCGGAGCCCGCGCTCTGTCCAATAATGTCTCCACTGTTTTTCTTCTTCGATCAGAGAAAATGGTTTTACATTCCGTGCTGGTATTGCCCCTGAAAACAGAGATTGTCGGGCAATGCTTGTTATTGTTGGAATAAACGAAAAAACTGCATTTATATTCACACTCCATGGAGCGTCTGCGAATGATTCACGGATTAATTGCCAGTCCACAAAGCTCATACCATCAATAACAATGATTGCGGGCTTTTTACTATTTCGGCGTACAAAATCCAGGATGTGATGAAGCATTACTGGCTGGCTAATATCTGCCGATGCTGCTAGAGAAGGATATCGCTCAGAAGTCCAATTGCGGAAAGCTGAATCCACAGATCCGTAAGTTTCTTGAAAACCCTTGATCATAAATCCTTTGTCGCGTAGTAGCATAAGTTTCGACAGTAAATCTATAATTGGCATCCAATCGCGGTATATCTTGCATGAGGCCAGACGCATTATAATCTCCTGTGTGGCAGACATGGCATAAGCATCTACAGTGTCCTGATTGAACATCTCATCAGTATAAAAAGCTCTGGTCTGCTTAGATATCAAACGACGCCCATTCAGCGATTGTGCTGCAATTGACAAATAATCAAAGTCGATATTACAAGCAGCGCGTAGTGTTGCCGTATCAAGTTTTGGAAACACTTGATCGAGCCCTAATTCCACAGTAGTAAAGCTCTTAGAAATATCATGTGGAACGCGAATATCCTTGCTTGGAATAATGAAAATCGCTCGCACATTTGTCGAACGGAAATCCCGCTCGTAAATATAACGAAGCTCCTCTATGCAGAGTACTTCGAAAATGACATACTCGTCCCAACAAAGCCCGTTTGTTGTTGCTGCTCGTGCAACAAGTCTATCGGTATCGTATATGATGACTCTATCAGCCCAGGGCAATCCAGCCTTTTCAAAAAGCAAATCCCTTAACATAGTTTTTTTACCCTGCAAATCAACATCGGCTGCAGCGAAGGACAAATACTGTTTTGTCGGGTGTATTCCTGCTGGAGCTCCTGCAACTGCCTTTCAAGTTTTCTTATCCGTGACACGCGAATGTTTTCTATACCAATTTTGTCGGCTGCTTCTATGCGAAGTGTCAGAGCGTATCGGCGCTTTTTATATTCTTGTTCGCGCTGAGAATAATATTGATTCTTCATTGAGAGGAATGTATCCTCGGTCAACTCAGCAGCGCGTGAAAGAATAGCGCTATATG
>JAAYFZ010000136.1 GCA_012727965.1 Clostridiaceae bacterium | reverse complement strand
GACAGACAATGGGACTCAGTATCAGGTGCAATAATTTCAGAAAATGATCTTATTAGCAGACTCAATGAAATTGAAGAAAAATTTTATTATTCACAGTTAATACTTGATAATGATTATTATAGACGACTAGATCTTGATCCATAACTGAAAATCCCGGATGGTCAGCTAGTAAGCTCGGTTACAGTAATATAGATAAACCTGCTATAATGAATATACAGACAACTGCTGCATATTGCATAAGACTGGAGGTGCTTCTTCAATGAAGAAAATTCTAGTTCCTATTGATGGCTCAGACTGTTCCAACAAGGCGATTGACATGGCAAAAGAACTCGCCTTGCTCTACAAATCCAGGCTGGTTCTGCTTCATGTAGGTACTGACTTCCACTATCAGTTTTACCCGGTAAGTCCTTTTGGTGCTGATGGTGTCCCATTTCCACAGGAATTCATCGACAAGATCGAAAGAGTAGCTCACGAGATACTTGAAGCCGGACTTGCACGTTGTACAGATCTTGGTGACAAGGTCGATACAATATTTCTTGAAGGCAGGCCGGCAGAGGTAATAATTGATTATGTCGACACTCATGATGTTGACATGGTCGTGATCGGATCTCACGGCACCAGCGGTTTCAAGCGTTTCCTGATGGGAAATGTCGCGAACAAGGTTGCGCTCTCTGTTGAGAAGCCGGTTTTGATCATTAAATAATTATTGCCAGCAAATAGATCATATGATAGATTAATAGAAATGATATAAGGCTTTAAACTGGTCCTGTGAGGCAAGTAAGTCTATAATAATTGCTCGATAATCATGTTGTCAGCCTGCAACTGAATCGATTGTGTTTATTATGCGGCTTCTTGATGCCTTCCGGTATCAGGAAGCCGTTTCAATTCGTCGATCAACATTATTGAGGAGGACAACACCATGGATGAGCAATCCAATCTGATCATCGACATTCGGGAGAAGCCAGGAATTGGCAAGGGAGTTATTCTTAGCTTCCAGCATGTATTCGCCATGTTCGGCGCAACAGTTCTTGTACCTTTCCTGACAGGACTGCCGCTTAACACAGCGTTGCTGGCATCAGGTATCGGCACTCTGATCTATATCATATGTACAGGCGCCAGAGTCCCTGTTTATCTGGGTAGTTCTTTTGCCTACATAGCTGCTATAGGCACCGCATTGGGTGCATCGCCCAGCGATGCTGATTTTGCAGAAAAAGCGAATTTTGCCGCAGCCGCGACAGGCTTAATGTGCATCGGACTTGTTTATCTTGTTGTGTCTTTGATAATAAAGCTCGTCGGCAAGGAATGGCTAAGCAAGCTTCTGCCGCCAATCGTTGTCGGACCAATGATCGCAGTAATCGGTCTAGGACTTGCTGGAACAGCAGCTGATATGGCAGGCCTCAATCAGGTGGATTCCATGAATCCGCAGACAATTATCATTGCTCTGATCGCTATGCTATCAACAGCTCTGATCGCAGTTCACGCCAAGGGATTCTTCAAGATCGTGCCAATTATTTCCGGTATCGGCATTGG
>JAAYFZ010000135.1 GCA_012727965.1 Clostridiaceae bacterium | reverse complement strand
CCATAGCGACAATTGGTGCGCTGGCAATCAGAGAATATCCGGAGGCCGTTGCTGTTATGCTGTTCTATCAGCTTGGTGAAATTTTCCAGGATATTGCTGTCAATCGTTCGAGAGCATCGATCAAGGCACTGACAAGTCTTAGACCTGATCATGCCAATCTGCTCAAGCCGGGAAGCCTGCATGAATATGATCGAATAGCTCCAGAAGCCGCCAGACCAGGTGACAGACTACTGATCAAAGCCGGCGAGAGGGTTCCCCTCGACGGTAGGATCATTCAGGGAGATTCTGAGCTTGATACATCAGTGCTCACAGGTGAGAGCTTGCCGCAAGCCGTAGGGCCAGATAGCGACATCCTCGCTGGCAGTGTAAATGGCGCCGGTTTATTGATCATGGAGGTCATGAAGCCTTATGATCAATCTTCGGCAGCCAGGATCATGGAGCTGGTCGAGCAAGCAACGGCACGTAAATCGAAGGCAGAGCTGTTTATCAGCCGTTTCGCTGCCTGGTATACACCTGCTATGACAATACTGGCAGCACTAATAGCATTTGTGCCGCCTTTGATACTTGGTCAGCCTTTTTCTGATTGGATCTATCGTGCAATGATCCTTCTCGTAATATCATGTCCATGTGCGCTTGTTCTCTCTGTACCTATGAGCTATTTTGCCGGGCTTGGAGCAGCTTCCTCTGCTGGCGTTCTGATCAAGGGTGCACAGTATCTCGACAGACTCTCAGGCATTGAACAGATCGTATTCGATAAAACCGGAACTCTTACAGAAGGCAAATTCACTGTCACAGAAGTAATACCGGCAAAAGGATGGAAAAGGGAAGAAATACTTCAGACAGCTTCGATGCTGGAGGGACATTCCGATCATCCAATAGCTGTTTCGATCCGCAATGCTCAGGTAGAATCTGGAAATAAGCAGACAGCTGACACGATCAATTTGGATGCTTCGCAAATAAGTGAATACACAGAACGTCCGGGCTTCGGAGTTCAGGCAGTGATTTCAGGAGATATATTCAGACTTGGAAATGACAGAATGCTTGCAGAAATAAGCGCCAAACCAGCTGGCAATATGTCAGCATCAGATTCCGGACAGCATGTCTGGCTGCTAAGAAACCATGAAGTCATCGGAAAAATCTGTTTGGCAGACAGTGCCCGTCCTGAGGCAGCTGAAGCAATATCAGGTCTCCGTGCTCTTGGTATCAGCAAGCTATCTATACTTACAGGAGACAGACCTGAGGCGGCAGCTGCTATTGCGAAACAGCTTGGACTGGATTCATATCATGCATCATTGCTGCCTCAGCAGAAGGTCGAGAAGTTGGAAGAGTTGATGAAGCCAAATGACCAGAATGACCATGTCTTGACTATGTTTGTTGGCGACGGTATCAATGACGCTCCTGTACTTGCCAGGGCAGATATCGGCGTTGCAGCCGGTACGGCAACAGATGCCGCTGCGGAGAGCTCAGATATGATGATCATGGGCAATGATTTACGCAAACTGGTATCAGTTGTCAGTTTGTCGAGGAAGACCGCCAGGATCGTTCGCCAGAATGTCGCATTGACACTTGGATTGAAGATTATTGTAATGAGTCTGGCTATATTTGGTCTCGGCGGTATTTGGCAGGCAGTGTTTGCAGATGTTGGCGTATCGCTTCTGGCAGTACTAAATGCCCTGCGTCTCTTAAGACACAGGGCATGATCATGAACTAGTTTATGTGATCAAATAAAAATGAACTGACTCAGCCGCCCCATTGGAGCTTAGGCGCTTTTTCACCGCGGCTCTCTTTGACAAAAGTCGCT